>CAMUAL010000033.1 GCA_947086925.1 uncultured Clostridia bacterium | reverse complement strand
ACCTTAAAAAGACATAAGCGACCAGATAGTAAGCGACGGACCCGCAATTATCAACGGCGACGATTTATCGCAAAAACTAGCAGAAAGTCTTGCACCTGCCGCCGCTCGCGAACCCGAAAAAGCCGCGCCTGTGCCCGACGTATTTTCTACGCGTAAGCTCGAACTTACGTCCGTACAGCCTAAATTCATGCAACCGCAAGAAGAAGAACGCCCCGCAATATTAAACGGCGACTATTACGGCGCACCTAAGAAATCCGAGAAAACAAGTGCTCGTGCCGATGCGCCCAAGCCTCTGTTTACCGAATCCGACGGATTGTATAAAGCGGCGGAAAAAAACGTCGAACCCGAACAGGCTCCAATAATAGCAGGGTCGGAATACGAAAAGCGGATTATAAACAACGAAACGCGGTTAATAAGTCCCGAGTCGCGGTTTTTGGAGCAAATAGAAGAAGACCGCCGCAAAAAGCAAAAAGCGGAAGAAGCCGAGCGTCAGGCGGCACAGCAACAGACCGCTTACGAGGAAGTTCGCGAAAATAACGACTTTGTTGAATCCGATTACGAATCGCAGGACAACGCCGACGATTACTTTGACGAAAGCTTGCTTGTCGACGATTCGCCCATAGAGCTTATAACCGACGATTTGCCCGAACAGCCGCGCAACACTTCGTCGTTTAACATTATAGAAGAAGCGGTTGACCTATCGGAAAAAACGCATTTGAGCGGTACCGACAATACGGGATATTACAACACCGTATCTTTTGTGCCTGTCGAAAATAACGACAAGCCGCGCAGTCAAATTCAGATAGAAGATTACAGTGTTAAGCCGCCCGTTGTATCCGCGCCCAAACCCAAAAAGAAACGTCACGTTAAATATAACGCGCCCGATATAGACATGCTTATTTCGGCAGATTCGTCTGCACCCGAAGATTTTAACGTGGCATGCGAAGAACGGGCAAGGATTCTCGAAAGCACGTTGCAAGAGCTTAAACTGCCCGTTAAAGTTACGGGCATAACGAGAGGTCCCGCAGTAACGAGATTCGAACTCGAAATGCCGCCGGGAATACCTATTAAAAGAATCGAACAATTCTCCGACGATATTGCGTACTATCTTGCAAGTAACGGCAAAGTACGTATCGAAGCTCCTATTCCCGGAAAGCGTGCCGTAGGTATAGAAGTGCCGAACGGCGAAATAGACATAGTACGCTTGCGCGAAATTATCGAGTCGAAAGAATTTCAAAATTCAACTTCGCCGCTCACTTTGTCGCTCGGAAAAGACATTGCGGGTAGCAATATAGTGTGCAATCTCGAAAAAATGCCGCATCTTTTGATTGCGGGCGCAACGGGCAGCGGTAAATCGGCATGCCTTAACTCCATAATAATAAGCATATTGTATAAGTCGTCACCCGAGGACGTACGTATTATACTTATCGACCCCAAACGCGTAGAGTTTAATATGTATCAGGGAATACCGCACTTACTCGGTTCGGACATCATAAACGATGCTCAGCAAGCAATAAACGTGCTTACGTGGGCTAAGGACGAAATGGACAGACGATATACGCTTTTCGGAACACACCGCGTACGCAATCTGCCCGAGTTCAATAAGTCGGAAGCGGTAAAATCGGGTGAGGAGCAAAAACTGCCTTACATTGTGCTTATAGTAGACGAGCTTGCCGAACTGATGCTTGACAACAACAAGAAAATTCTCGAAAACAAAATCATGAGTATAGCTCAAAAGGCACGTGCCGCAGGCATACACCTTATACTCGCCACACAGCGTCCGAGCGTAGACGTTATTACGGGTACTATCAAAGCAAACCTTCCGAGCCGAATAGCCTTCTCGGTTAAAAGCATTGTAGACTCGCGCACCATTTTGGATGAGTGCGGTGCCGAAACCCTGTTAGGGCGCGGCGATATGCTTTATTCGCCTGTGGGAATGGATGACCCCAAACGCGTTCAGGGCGCATTTGTAACCGATAAAGAGGTAATAGCCGTAACCGAATACGTGCGTGCCAACAACGAGGCGGACTTCGACGAAGAATTTACTGCCGCTATAACAAAAACCGAGGACGACACCGAATCCGAAGGTGAATCGGGCGGTGACGATAAAGAGTTCGACCCGCTTATGCCGGAAGTGGTTAAGTGTGTTATAGAAACCGGCTCGGCAAGCACGAGTATGATTCAGCGTAGGTTCAGCGTGGGTTACGCACGTGCAAGTCGCATGATAGACCAGATGGAACAGCATAAATTCATAGGTCCTCTCGAAGGCAGTAAGCCACGTGCGGTTTACATTTCGAGAGAGCAGTACAAAGAGATATTCGGAATAGAAATATGAAAAAAAGCGTAGGCGTCATTACACTCGGATGCGACAAAAACAGAGTCGATACCGAAAACATGCTTTATAATTTACGGCTCGGCGGATTCGACGTTACAAACGATTATAGCGACGCGCAAATACTTATAATCAACACCTGCGCTTTTATAGAAGCCGCACGCAAAGAGTCAATCGACGTCATTTTGGCGGCGGCAGGTTACAAATCGGACAAATGCGAAAAAATTATCGTTACTGGATGTCTGCCGCAAAAGCACATGAGCGAGTTGCAAACGGGGCTTCCCGAAGTGGATTGTTTTTTGGGAACAAACGACTACGATAAAATCAACGAGCTTATAGCATCGCTTTACGGCGAAAAATGCGAAACGCCAAACGGCGAACGCAACAAATCGGAACGCATTATAACCACGCCTTTGCACTATGCATACCTTAAAATCGCGGACGGTTGTAACAATAAATGCACCTTCTGTACTATTCCGTCGATACGCGGCGCATATCGTAGCCGCACGATAGAGTCGCTTAAAGACGAAACTCGGGAATTAGCCGAGCAAGGCGTTAAAGAACTTATTTTGGTTGCACAAGACGTTACCGCATACGGCGCCGATTTGTACGGAAAAAGTAAGCTTACGGAGCTTATACGCGAACTGAGCAAAACCGATATACATACTTTGCGCCTTATGTATTGCTATCCGGAGCTTGTTACCGACGAACTTATTAACGAAGTAGCAAGCAACCCGAAAGTAGCAAAGTATATGGATATACCCATTCAGCATTTCGACGATTCTGTTTTAAAGCTTATGAACAGGCGAAGTCGCGGAGCACAAATAGAAGAACTGTTCAATAAGCTTAAAACGCGCGGCATTGCGATTCGCACTACGGTTATGGTAGGATTCCCGCAAGAGTCGGAAGAAAACTTTAAATCGCTATACGACTTTATCGGACGTTGCGCACCCGAGCATGTGGGCGTATTCGCTTACAGCAAAGAGGACGGTACGCCTGCGGCTAAATTAAAAGGTCAAATTGCAAAAAAGACAAAAGCCGAAAGGGTAGACGCAATAGGTAGGTTGCATCTTGGCAACCGAGAAAAACTCAACAAAGCCATGATAGGTAAGACCTTAAAGGTTTTATACGAAGACATAGATTACAACAGAAACTTGTTTGTCGGACGCACCCAATTCGATGCTCCCGATATAGATACAAAAGTGTATTTCACCGCCGATTTCGTAGATGCGGGAGAATATTACAACATAAAAATAACCGGATACGACGGTTATGACCTTTTAGGAGAAAAAGTCTGAATGAATCTTCCCACCAAAATAACGATAGTGCGAATATTGCTTATACCCGTATTCGTCGTGCTGTTCTTTGTGAACTTTCAGTATCACTGCATTGTCGCAACCGTTATATTCATGCTTGCAAGCGCAACCGATTTTCTTGACGGTTACATTGCACGCAAAAAAAATCTCGTAACCGACTTAGGCAAATTTTTAGACCCGATTGCCGATAAAATGCTCGTTTCGTGCGCACTGTTTGCCGTAGTACTGTATAACGGAGCGTTTCAGATAGGAGTTGCGATTTGCGCCATGATTATAATGTGCCGCGAGCTTGTTGTCAGCGGTTTCAGAATTATAGCAAGCGCGAAAAACGTAATACTCCCCGCCGATAAATTGGGTAAAATCAAAACGGTATTGCAAATGTGTGCTCTTATACTTTTATTGCCGATAACCGATATTTACGCATGCCTGCCTGTTATAGAAGAGGAAAGTTTTAATTATATGCTGATAGGCGACGGAATATATTACGCGGGGCTCATACTGCTTGCGCTTGCAACCGTAATGGCGATAATTTCCGGTTTCAACTACATTAACAAAAATCGTAACGTATTAAAAGGATAACATGAACGTAGGAATACTGCAAATCTCCAAAGGCGAATGTATTTCGGACAGTAAAGTTTCCGACTTGAATAAGATTTCGTACGAACTCGGCAAGTGCGGATATTTTGTCGAATACTCGCTTAGCATATCGGATACCGAAAAAATATCCGAATCGTTTGATTTTCTACGTGGCAGAACAAACGCCGTGCTTGTTTGCGGCGATGCCGATTCTTTTTATGATGCCGTAAACAGCAAATACGAGCTTAACAATAAACTTTCTACTTTTTTGCTCGGCGACACGCCGTGCGCGGTATGCGGCGAATGTACCGACGGATTTATAACGGAAACGCTTATTCCTATGCTTAACACGCGTTCGAAAACCTTTTACGCAACAAACGTGTTTCGCACGATAGGAAAAACCGAACAGCAACTTAAAATCGCTCTTAAAGATTTTATAAAAAACCGTAATAAAATTTCGGTGAAAATATTTTCCGAACCGCCCGAATGTACCGTTTTGGTGCGCTATTCCAACAAAACTCAAAAAGACACCGTGCGCGAATTTTTGGCGGGTATCACCGATATTCTGAAAGACTGCACATATTCGTACCGCGATATAGATATATCCGAAAAAACCGCCGAAATGCTCATGAAAAACAACAAGACGCTCGGACTTGCCGAATCGTTTACGGGCGGAAACATTGCGGCATCGCTCGTAAAATTCGCGGGAATAAGCAAATCGCTTAAAGAGAGCATTGTGTGTTACGACAACTCCGTCAAGCACGAGCGGTTAAGGGTATCGCAAAATATACTCGATAATTACGGTGCGGTAAGCATAGAAACCGCTTACGAAATGGCGGCAAACCTTCTGATGGACGGCAAATACGATTACGTTATCGCAACCACGGGAAATGCGGGTCCTACCTCGGAAAAACCAAACGAAACGGGTGTATGTTACATAGCGGTAGGAGATAAAAACAACATCGATATTTACCCGTATAAGTTCGACGGTGACAGACAAGAGGTTATACAAAGCGGAGTTAAAACCGCACTGTACCATTTGTACAAGCGTCTCGGAGAAGATATGATTAAGTCCGATATTACCGAAAACAACGGTTAAAAGATTAATACAAGGAGAAAATAATGGATAAAGGAAAACCGATAATCGATTACAACATGACCAAAGAGGAGCGTAAAAAAGCTCTCGACGCCGCTATTGCGCAAATAGAAAAGAACTACGGCAAAGGCTCTATAATGAAGCTTAACGAATCGCGGGTTACAGCCGTGGAAGTTATTCCCACGGGCTGTCTGAGTGTAGACCTTGCCTTAGGAATAGGCGGACTTCCTCGCGGCAGAATAGTGGAAATATACGGTCCCGAGTCGAGCGGTAAAACGACCCTCAGTCTGCACGTTATAGCCGAAGCTCAGAAAATGGGCGGCACGGTTGCGTTTATCGACGCAGAGCATGCACTCGACCCCGTATACGCTCGCAATCTCGGAATAGATACCGACAATCTTTACGTATCGCAACCCGACAACGGCGAGCAGGGACTCGATATTGCCGAAGCTTTGGTGCGTAGCGGCGGCGTTGATGTTGTTGTTATAGACTCGGTAGCGGCTCTTACGCCGAAAGCCGAAATCGACGGTGAAATGGGCGACAGTCAGATAGGTCTGCAAGCTCGGCTTATGTCCAAAGCTCTCAGAATACTTACATCCGTTTGCAATAAGTCGAAAACCTGCATAATATTTATAAATCAGCTCCGTGAAAAGGTAGGAGTAATGTTCGGTAATCCCGAAACCACACCCGGCGGTAAGGCACTCAAATTCTATTCGAGCGTTCGTTTGGACGTGCGCAGAGTAGAGGGCGTTAAAGAGGGCGGCGAGGTTGTAGGCAACCACACAAAAGTTAAAGTAGTTAAAAACAAGCTTGCTCCTCCGTTCAGAACCGCAGAGTTTGACATCATATTCGGCAAAGGCATTTCGCGCGAAAGCTCGTTAATAGATTTGGGACTCGAATATAAACTGTTCACCAAAAGCGGCTCGTGGTTCGGTTATAACGGCGAACGCATTTGTCAGGGAAGAAACGCGCTTATGACGCTTTTGGAGTCTAATCACGAAATGGCTGCTCAGGTAGAAGCGGAAATAAGAAAACTTGCCGACGAGAAGAACAAATCACAAGACGGTGCACCCGTTGCCGATTCCGAAACTGCGGTCGACAACAAGGAAAAATCAGAAGAAGCAACCGAGTAAATACGCTTAATCGCTCGGCGGGGGCTTATCGCTTGACTTTTCGCCACGACTACTGTAATATATTAAGCGGATAAGAAAATACTTATCTGCTTGTATATAAAATCATCGAATGCGAACACGATGGTATTATACCCATATAAAAAATATATAAAGGAGGTTTAATATGTTGCTAAATGTATTTTATTCTGCAACTGCGCCTATGTGGTGCGCAATAGTTTTGCCTATTATCGCAATTATAATAGGCTTTGCATTGGGCATAACGGCATATATTCTTATTCAAAAGAAGAAGCTCGGCGACGCCAAACAATCGGCAAATAAGATAACCGAAGACGCATACGCCGAAGCAAAAGCCTTACGTGCGCAAGCTAAAAACGAGCAGAAAGAAGCCATACTCGAAGCAAAGGAAGAAATACAAAAACTTCGCACGGAATTTGACAGAAAACTCGAAGAACGACGCAACGAAGTACAACGTAGCGAGCAGCGCATATCGCAACGCGAAGACGCGCTCGACAAAAAAGAAGAAGCTCTTGATAAGAAATCCGAATCGGTAGAAAAAATCAAAGCTCAGCTTACGGAAAAAGAGAAAAATCTCGATGCCAAAAAAGCGGAAATAGACTCCGCTCACGAGCGTATGCTCGCCGAAATCGAGAAGGTGGCACAGCTTACCCGAGAGGAAGCAAAGGCACAACTTTTGCAGGAAATCGAAGAAGACGCCAAACGTGACGCCGCAAAATATGTGCGTGAAATCGAAGCGGCGGCAAAAGAAGAAGCCGACAAAAAATCACGTGCAATAGTGGCAACCGCCGTTCAGAGATGTGCGGTAGACCACAGTGCCGAAATAACCGTTTCGGTAGTGAACCTACCCAACGACGAAATGAAGGGAAGAATAATAGGCAGAGAGGGGCGCAACATACGCGCACTCGAAAACGCTACGGGCGTTGACCTTATTATCGACGATACCCCCGAAGCAGTGGTGTTATCGGGTTTTGACCCTGTACGACGCGAAGTTGCAAGAATAACGCTTGAAAAGCTTATCGCCGACGGACGCATCCATCCCGCAAGAATCGAAGAAGTGGTTGAAAAGACCCGTAAGGAAATAGAGGCTCAAATTAAAGAGGCGGGTGAAAACGCCACTTTCGAAGCGAATGTGTTCGGACTTCATCCCGACCTTGTAAAGCTTTTGGGACGTCTTAAATACCGTACAAGCTACGGGCAGAACGTGTTAAAACATTCGTTGGAAGTTTCGTATCTTGCCGGCTTAATGGCCGCGGAGCTCGGAGCCGATGTGAAACTGTCCAAACGTGCGGGACTACTGCACGATATAGGAAAAGCGGTGGATCACGAGGTAGAAGGAACGCACATTACAATCGGTGCCGACCTTGCCAAAAAGTACAAAGAAAGCAAAGAAGTTATTCACTGTATTGCCGCTCACCACAACGACATAGAGCCTCAATCGGTTGAAGCGGTTATAGTTCAGTGCGCCGATGCAATAAGCGGAGCGCGCCCCGGAGCAAGAAGAGAATCGCTCGATAATTACGTTAAGCGTCTTGAAAAACTCGAAGAAATCGCAAACAGCTTTAACGGCGTGGAAAAATCGTTTGCTATGCAGGCAGGACGGGAAGTTCGCATAATCGTCAAGCCCGAAGTAGTAAACGACAACGCAACCGTATTTATGGCAAAAGATATTGCAAAGAAAATCGAAAGCGAAATGGAATATCCCGGTCAGATAAAAGTAAACGTAATTCGCGAACTCAGAAGCGTAGAATACGCAAAATAATTTAACGCTTAAAATCACAAACCGCTCGGAATACCCGAGCGGTTTTTTGTTATTCGCCGAAAAGCATAAAAATAGAAAAAGACGCGCAATACTATATTTGTAATTTTTCAAGGAGTGTAAAATGAATATTTATCTTGAAATAACCCTGCGCACTTTGTTTACAATAATCGTTTTGCTTATTTTAACCAAAATAGACGGCACAAAGCAGATTTCGCAGTTAAGTTTTTTCGATTACGTTATAGGTATAACAGCAGGCAGTGTTGCCGCCGTAATGTGTGTTGACCAAGACGTATCGATATGGGCAAGCACGATAGCGCTTGCGCTGTTCATGCTGAGCGGAGCTTTATTCTCGTTTCTGTCGCAAAAAAGCATGTTTTGTCGCAGAGTGTTAGAGGGCAACCCGATATTCATAATCGCAAAGGGTAAAATTCTGTATAAGGGACTTAAAAAAGCTCGGTTTTCGGTGAACGATATGATGCGCGAACTCCGTAGTCAGGGCTATTTCGATATTACCGAAATCAATTATGCAATACTTGAAACCAACGGGAACGTGTCGGTTATGCCAAAGGCAACCGCGCGTCCCGCAACCAACGAGGACGAAGGAAACGAAGTGGACGATGACAGCATTCGTGCCGATGTGATAATAGACGGTAAAATTCTGTACGGCAATTTAAAGGCATTCGGAAAAAACCGTCAGTGGCTTGAAAACAGCCTTAAAATGCAAGGCATAGCGCATATTAAAGACGTTGCGCTTGCATCCATTGATACAGACGACAATTTGTCGGTGTTCAACAAAAACAACATAGAAGTAAGTCGCACGGTATTTCAGTAAAAAAGGAGTTAATAATGAAACACGGCATAACCGAATTTTGCGATATGCGAAATCCCGACGAAAAAGAATCGGTAATTTGCAATAAGGAGGCAAAGAATGAACACGGCAGTAAGTCCCATTGAAAAACGCAACGAACGCTACGGAAAGTACGTTGATTCCGTAACGCCTAAGTCGGGTACGCTGAAATCTCTGTTCAACTCGTTTTGGGTAGGAGGTTTAACATGTTGCATAGCACAAGGCATAGGCGACCTATATGCGATAATCTTTCCGAATTTTTCGGAGGATTTGATTATAAACATAACCTCGATGACGATTATTACCATAGCAATTTTGTTTACGGGAATCGGATTTTACGACGTCATTGCGCGAAAAGGCGGCGCAGGTTGCTTTTTGCCGATAACGGGCTTTGCAAACGCAATTTCAAGTGCGGCTATGGAGTTCCGCTCGGAGGGCTTGATACTCGGCACAAGCGTCAAGATGTTTACGGTTGTAGGTCCCGTTGTGGTAAACGGCGTAGTTTGGTCAACCGTGGCGGGTATTCTGAATCTGCTTATTTTAGGGAGAATATAATATGCAATTAACCATACACAAAGGTAAAAACTGCAACTTTGTTCGCACCGTAAAAAAGGCAAGAAAACCCGTTATCGATTCCTCGAAACAAACGCTGTTTTTCAATAATCCCGTGCACATTATTTCCACGGGAGCGGTTGTGGGCAACAAGGAAGCGCAAGGTCCGCTCAAAAGATTTTTCCGTAACGTAAAAGAAGACATCAAGTTAGGAGAAAAGAACTTCGAACGTGCCGAAATAATCATGTTCGACGAAGCCGTAAGAATGGCGATAGGAAGTGCTAAACCCATTGCCGGCAATGTAGAGCTTCTTATATCGGGCGACCTGTTAAATCAGATGACTACATCGAGTTACACGGCTCGCAACCTCGATATGCCGCACATAGGCGTATACAGTGCGTGCTCCACATACAGCGAAGCCATTTCTCTTGCGGCAATGATGATTAACGCAGGTTATTTCGATTCGATAGCGTGCGCAACAGCAAGTCATTTCGCCACTGCGGAACGTCAGTTCCGCTATCCGCTCGAATACGGCTGTCAGCGTCCGCCGTACGCTCAGTGGACGGTTACCGCCGCGGGTGCGTGCGTGATTTCTTCAAAGGGAACCGGACCCGTTATACGTTCGGCAACGCTCGGAAAAGTCACCGATTTCGGGCAAAACGATTTATCCAACATGGGCGCGGCTATGGCGCCCGCGGCGGTTTCGAGCATGTGCGCAATGTTCCGCGAAACGAATACAAAACCGGAAGACTACGATATTATACTTACGGGCGACTTGGGCAAACTCGGCTCGGATATATTGCGCGACTTAATGCGCGAACAAGGATACAACTTGGGACAGCAATATATCGACTGCGGAAGCCTTATTTACAGCGTAGACCAAAACTGCTATCAGGGCGGTAGCGGAGCGGGTTGCAGTGCGTCGGTTATAAACGAATTTGTTTTGCCGCAAATGAAGTCGGGCAAATATAAAAAAGCGGCGTACTTCGCAACGGGCGCGCTTATGAGCACGCAAAGTTGCTATCAGGGCGAAACAATACCTTGTATAAGCCACGGAATAGTTATAGAGGGGGAACAATTATGACGGTTTGGAATATGATTTTGACTTATCTAATAGTGTTCGGTGTGGGCGGACTTATGTGTGCCGTCGCTCAGTTGCTTATAATAAAAACCAAACTTACACCCGCAAGAATTCTCGTAATATTTTTGCTTTTAGGCGTGGTGCTCGAAGCTTTCGGAATTTATAAGCCGATTAACGACTTCGCTCAGGCGGGAATCAGCGTTCCCATAATAGGATTCGGCGCGTCTCTTGCACGCGGTTCTATCGAAATGGCGCGGCAAATAGGATTTATAGGCGCATTTGCCGGCGGTCTCGTGCGCACGGCATTCGGCGTAGGCGTTGCGGTTGTCGCAAGCTATGCGGTCAGCTTAATATTTTCGCCGAAGTCCAAATAAATTTTACGTAACTTTCGGAGAACAACGGCATATATATTGTTATGATAAAATGCCGATATTGCGTCAATAAACGAAGGAGAAAACCGATAATTTTATCGGTTCTTCTTTTAATTGCGATTGGAATTTGTCTGTTTTTTATCTATGTTGTCCGGCCCGTCATAAATACATATTCGAGCGAGTACATACGCACTCTTACAGTCGATTCGGTAAACAAGTCTATAAACAAAGTAATGTCCGAAAATCCCATGTACGCTCATCTGACCGAAATCGAAAAAGATTCGGACGGAAACATTCTGCTCGTTACGGCAAATGCGGCTTCCGTAAACTCTCTGACAAGAGAAGTTACGGAGTGTGCTTTACAGTATCTTTCGGAGCTTACCGAAACGGGTGTAAAAATACCGATAGGGTCGCTATGCGGCATTTCGTTTCTCGCCGGACGCGGACCGAACATAAACATAAAAGCAATGCCGATAGGAAATCTTGAAACGGCGTTTTCGTCCGAATTTACATCGGCGGGAATAAACCAAACTCTGCATAAGCTGTTTTTGCACGTTACGGCATCGGTAAACATAGTAATTCCCGGCGTTAAAAACAATATCGTCACAACTACCGATGTTATGATAGGCGAAGAAATAATAATCGGTAAAATTCCGGACGTTTATTTGGGTACGCATTCGGTTGACTTGTCTTATAATCTTATACCTTAGACCGATAAAAGATTGACATTTTTTCGAATATATGCTATTATTACATCAGATACTGTGATTGCGGTTCAAGATAAGCGCAAAATTCGACAGAGAGCGTTCCGCGGCTGAAAGAACGCAATGCGCCCAGAATTTTCCCCGCATGAGTACGTTTGCCTAAACCGTTGAGGCGTTAAGCAAACGCGTCGGCTTACGTTACAGCCCCAAAGGCCGAATTTAATTCGGTGAACTGAGGTGGTACCGCGTAAAATTACGCCCTCGGAATTTTTCCGAGGGTTTATTTTTTTGGAGGAATTATGGAAGAAAGCGTTAAAAAACTTACCGATGATACGCTGAGCGCAATACAAGCTACTCAATCGGTTGTCGAACTCAATGATATACGCGTTCGTATTTTGGGCAAAAGCGGAGAGCTTACCGCTCTGCTTAAAGGTATGAAAGATTTACCGCCCGAAAAAAGACCCGAGGCAGGCAAAATAGTAAACGTAGCACGCGAAAAATTAGAGAGTGCATTAGCCGAACGTCAGACGGTTTTGGAAAATATCGAGCTTAACCGCAAATTAGAGTCGGAAAAAATAGATATTACGATTGACGAGCGCACACATAAACCGGGTGGATTGCACCCTTTGACCATAGTGAGAAGTCGTATTACCGAGTTCTTTTCATCGCTCGGATTCGTCGTTGTCGAAAGCCCCGAAATCGAAACGGATTACTATAATTTCGAAGCTCTCAATATTCCCGCCGACCATCCCGCACGTGAAATGCAAGATACGTTCTTTATTACCGATAGTATCTTGTTGCGTTCGCAAACTTCGGCGGGGCAAATACGCATGATGGAAAAAGTAAAACCGCCCATTAAAATGTTATCGCCGGGGAGGGTTTTCCGCGCCGACGAAATAGATGCAACTCATTCGCCTATGTTTCATCAAGTGGAAGGGCTTGTGGTAGACAAGGGCATTAACATGTGCGACTTAAAAGGTATTTTGGATTTGTTCGCAAGCAAGTTCTTCGGCGAACACACGAAAACACGTTTCCGTCCGTCGTACTTTCCGTTCACCGAGCCGAGCGTAGAAGTAGACGCCACATGCAGTCAGTGCGGCGGAAAAGGTTGCAGGGTGTGCAAGGGAACGGGTTGGATAGAAATACTCGGTGCGGGAATGGTTAATCGCAACGTGCTTATTAACTGCGGAATCAATCCCGACGAATACACGGGGTACGCATTCGGAGTAGGACTCGACCGTATAACAAATATCATTTACGGCATAAACGATTTGCGTGCCGTATTCGAAAACGACGTTCGCTTTTTAAAGCAATTTAACTGAGGAGAACGGAAATCATGAAATTATCTTTAAAATGGCTTAACGAATATGTAAGTACCGAAGGAATATCCGCCGAGGAACTTGCGGACAAGCTTTTAAACATAGGTTTCGAAGTGGAAGAAATCATATACACGGGTGCCGAAATAAACAAAGTGGTTACGGGCAAAATACTCGACATTAAAAAGCATATGGATGCCGATAAATTGCGTGTCTGCATCGTAGACATCGGAAGCGAAATAACAACAATAGTTACGGGTGCGGACAACATAAAGCAGGGCGATACCGTTCCTGTCGCACTCGACGGTGCAACTCTCCCCGGAGGAAAAACCATAAATTCGGCGCCTCTGCGCGGCGTTATGAGCTACGGTATGATGTGCTCTGGCAGTGAGCTCGGGATTGACGATTCGGTAATAGAGGGTGCGGAAATTCACGGAATACTTATTCTGCCCGAAATAGCCGCAGGCACCGATATTAAAGAAGTATTGCGTCTTAACGACACCATACTCGATATTTCGGTTACAGCCAACCGCCCCGACTGTCAGTCGGTTTACGGAATGGCGCGTGAAGTAGCCGCGGTACTCGGAAGAAAATTAAAGCCGCTCGATTTAAAATACAAAACCGTACACGCGGACTTTTCGCCGACCGTACAAATAAAAGACGATGTTTGCAGTAAATACACGTGCAGAGTAATAGACAAAGTTAAAATACAGCAATCGCCCGAGTGGATGCGCGACAGACTGCGCAGTGTAGGCGTTCGCCCTATAAACAACGTAGTCGACATTACAAACTACGTTCTGTTCGAAGTGGGACAGCCTTTGCATGCTTTCGATACTCGGTTTGTTTCGAACTTGGGCATAATAGTGCGCCGAGCGGAAAACGGCGAAGTCATTACCGCGCTTGACGGCAAAGAGTATTCGCTTACCGACAAAATGACTGTTATAGCCGACAGCGAAAAATCTCTTGCCATAGCGGGGGTAATGGGCGGCGAGTACAGCGGCATCAACGAAAATACTTCGTCGGTGCTTTTGGAATCGGCACGATTTGCAAAAGGAAACATACGTTCCACTTCACGCGCTTTGGGATTGCGCTCCGATTCGTCGGCACGTTATGAAAAGGGTGTGGACTTATTCGGCGTAGACGTGGGCAGAGAACGCGCTTTGGCACTGTTTTATTTGCTTAAAGCGGGAAGAATAACCGATGCGGCGGCAGAGGATTCCGCAACCGACGTAAAAACAAAAACAATCACAACAACATCAAAGCAGATTTCCGAGCTTCTCGGCATAGAAATCAAACAAACGGTAATTGTAAAAATACTCAAATCTCTTATGTTCGACGTTCAGACGGAAGGAAACAAACTGACGGTAAAAGTTCCTCTGTTCCGCGAAGACGTTGAAAATTACACCGACTTAGCCGAAGAAGTTATCCGCTATTACGGTTACGACAATATAAAGTCCGCTTTTATGCCCACGGCAAAATGCACTGCTGGCGGAACGGATACGCGCGAGCACAATATAAACGCAATAAAATCGCTTTTATGCGGCTTCGGTGCCTATGAGATTTTAACATATTCTTTTATAAGTAAAAAGGCTTTGGATAAGATTTACGTGCCGCAAAACAGCAATTTACGCCGCCAAATCGAAATACTCAATCCTTTAAGCGAAGAATATTCGGTAATGCGCACACAACTTGCAACAAATATGTTAAGCGTGGTAGCCCGCAATCTCAGTCGTAAAAACAAAGATTTTCGTCTGTTCGAAGTGAGTAAAACTTATATTCCAGAAAGCTATCCTTTAACCGAATTACCGAACGAACGCGATGTTCTTTGTTTTGCTTTCGTAGGTAAAAACGAAAGCTTTTACACTGTTAAGGCGGCTGTAACCGAGCTGTTCCGTAAATTCGGCATTGCGATTTCCCGTGCCGAATACAGCTTTGCGGAATACTACCATCCCGGTATAAGTTGCGACTGCTACTGCGGCGAAAACAAAATATGCTCGTTCGGAAAAATACACCCGCTCGTTGCCAAAAATTACGATATTGCGGAAGAAAATGTATTTATGTGTGAAATGGAACTCGGCGATTTTATATGCAAACCCATGCCGAAAATCGAATTTACGCCGTTGCCCAAATATCAAGCGGTAGAGCGCGATTTGGCCGTTACGGTTAAAGAGGAAGTTCCGGTAGGAAATCTTATAAACGCGATTAAAGCGGTTGAACCGCTTGTTTCGGATTGCGAATTGTTTGATATTTATCGCGGCGAGCAAATAGAAGACGGGTATAAAAGCGTAGCGTTATCGTTCAGACTTTCTGCTCCCGACAGAACTTTGAACGAAGAAAGCATAAATGCCGCCGTTAAAAACATTTTATCGGCTTTGGAAATAAAGTTCGGAGCAAAATTGCGTTAATCGAAAATTATGGAATTACTTGCACCCGCCGGAAATTTCGAATGTTTAAAAGTTGCCGTAGCTTGCGGAGCCGACGCCGTTTATTTGGGTATGCAAAAATACGGCGCACGCGCAGCGGCGGACAATTTTTCGCGCGAAAATCTTCGCGATGCCGTCGAATTTGCTCATTTGCATAACGTAAAAATTCATCTTACTGTTAATACGTTGATTAAAGACAGCGAAATGTCCGATGCTCTCGACACGGTGGAATTTGCAACAAACTCGGGTGTAGACGCATTTATCGTACAGGATGCGGGATTGATTTACGAGTTACGCAAGCGCATGCCGAATTTAAATTTGCACGCAAGCACGCAAATGGGAATATGCAACTTATACGGCGCAAAGCAAGCGGAAAAGCTCGGTTTTTCGAGAGTGGTTTTGGCGCGTGAAACGCTTGCCGACGATATACGCGAAATCAAAAGCAAAACAAATCTGCAAATAGAAACCTTCTGTCACGGTGCGCTGTGCGTTGCGTTTTCCGGTAACTGCTATTACAGTAGCATAGTAAGCGGATGTAGCGGCAACCGCGGTCGCTGTCTGCAACTATGCCGTAAAAAATATTTGCGTAACGGCAAAAGCGGCTATTTTCTTTCGGCAAAAGATATTTGTCTTGCCGATAAAATAGATATGCTCAAAGAACTCGGCGTAGATTCCTTAAAAATAGAAGGGCGTATGCGCTCTGCGGAATATGTTGCTCAAACCGTTTCGGTTTATCGAAAAGCAATCGACGGCAAATTCGAGTCCGAAGATATGGAAAAACTGAAACTCGGATTCAATCGCGGAGATTACTGCAAAGCGTATTTTGTTAATCCAACCGAAAACGTGATATATCCAAAAGTTCAGAACAATATAGGTATTTTTGCAGGTACGGTCAAATCGATTAAAAACGGCAAAGCTTTAATAGATTCATGCGTTAAGCTTAATTGCGGCGACGGCGTAAAATATCTGAATAACGGTTGCGAAGTCGGCGGGGGACTGATTGACGGCAACCCTACGAGATATGCGGGCAACGTAAAAATCGGCAACGAAGTAAGACTTACAAGCTCGGTCAATCTCAAAAACGAAATAAGCAAATTGAATCCCGTGCTTTTTGTCGATATTTCGGTGCTATTCTTGTACGGCGGTTCGCCGGCAATTACGGCAACGTGCAACAACATTAAAGCATCGGTTTTGGGTGAACAACCGCTGTTTAAAGCCGAGCGTAAACCAATTTGCAAAGACGATATAGCAAATGCCATAGGGAAGCTCGGCGGCACGGAATTTACTTTGCGCA
>CAMUAL010000032.1 GCA_947086925.1 uncultured Clostridia bacterium | reverse complement strand
TGCAACCGATACGCCTATTATGCTTATAAAGTCCACTTGAAATATATTTCGATTGTATACGGGTGTAAAAGATTCGGTTATGTTCATACTGTAACGGCATTTTAAAGGTGCCATGACAGAATAGAACAGCACTCGCATGGATTGCAACAATGCAACGGTAAAAAACGAGTCATTTATCTTGCCGGCAGTAAAATGCGCCGAAACTTTCTCGATGAGCAACATTTTGAATGCGGGGTTTTTCATTAAAGCCGCAATGGATTTTTTATCGTTCGTATCGCTGTTTATGTGCAGTTTGTCTGATTTTTTGCCTTGTTCTATTACAAGGTTGTTATGATTGTCGCTATCGTGTTCGAAGTGTATTTTTGCTTTAAACACGCGTATTCCGAAAACATACGCTTTTATAAAACCGTCGTTTCCGAAAACGTCCAAATAAAAATTTATGCCCACTCTTATATACATTGCGCATATATTCAACAATAATATCGTTATAGCAAAAAAGACCGACATAATAATGTTAGTCTTTTTATAGAATCCTTTTTTTATTCATTGATGCGACTTGGCAAACAGCCGACGCATTACTCTATTTTTTGCAGGTCTGTTTCCGATTCCAAAAATTCGGGAGTTTCTTCTTCGGGCAGTTCGAACTCATTGTATAGACTCACTTCTTCGGGTTGCGCTTTTCCGCCTTCCTCCAACACCTTTATGCTTGCAAGAAGTTGTTCGTAGTCGGGTAACTGCTCTATGCTCTCTATCTGAAAACGCTTTAAAAATGCGTCGGTTGTGCCGAATAACAAAGGTTTGCCTACAACGTCCTTTCTGCCTACGACCTCGATAAGATTATGTTTTAAAAGCACTTGAACGGCGTAGTCGCAGTTTACACCCCTTATCTGCTCGATTTCGAGTCTTGTCACGGGTTGTTTGTATGCGATTATGGCAACCGTTTCGAGTGTGGAATTGCTAAGCTCTTTTTCTTTTATAGGATTGAGTACGCAACTTATAACGTCGGAATATGCGGGGTTAGAACCGAACTGAATTTTGCCGTTGTAGCTCAGAAGATGAATACCGCATTTGCCTCCGTACTTCTTTTTTAGACGATTGACTGACTGCTTTACCTCGCTGTTTTGAAGTTCAAGCAAATCGACGATTTCGGATATGTTCAATCCGTCGCCGGATACGAATAAAAGTGCCTCTATTATTTCGTCAAGTAATTCGATTTCCATTGTAAATTCCTCTTTACGTTAAGCGGCTTTTTTAATGAGTATTTCACCGAACACTTCTTTTTGCTCGGCTTTTACAAACTGCAATTTAAGCAATTCGAGCAATGCCTGAAACGTGGTTATAATCTCGCTTTTCGAGTAATCGTCCTCGAATAATTCGTCGAAAGTCGCGGTGTCGCGCAGTAACATAAAATCTTTTATATGCGACATCTTTTCCGCAACGGTGAAACGGTCGAGCGTTATGCGGCGTTCTTTGTGGGTTATGGCGCGTTTTTCCATTTTAAGGAACATCTTCTGCAACGCTTTCATAAGGCCTTCCATGGTCATGTCTTTAAGCACGAAACGAGGTTCTCCTACGCTTGCGTCGGGCGCACGGAAGTGGATTCCCACAGTTTCCTGTTCCTTCATTTTCTGACACGCTTCTTTATAAAGCTTATATTCTTCGAGCCGCTGAATAAGCTGTTTTTCGGAGTCCTCTTCTTCGGGGATTTCTTCCTGCGGTTTGGGCAAAAGCGACTTGGACTTTATTTCCAAAAGCCATGCCGCCATTTCTATAAACTCCGATGCGTTTTCAAGGTCTACTTCTTTTAAATCGTTTATGTACTCCATATACTGTTCGGTTATCTGCGACACGAAAATATCTTTAATCTGAATTTTGGCGGCTTTGATTAAGTGCAACAACAAATCGAGCGGACCTTCGAATTGGTCCAGCTTTATGCGGTACGACGATTCGTCGTACTCTCCTTCGGGTATTCCCGACGTATTTTCTTCCGCCGAAATTTCAGTTTCTTCTTCGGCGATTTTTTCTTTTTCGTTATCAGACATTTAGGTTAAAATACTCCGCCAAGATTTATGAAAATGCCCCAAAATTTCCCGAATACCCACCTTACTCCGCTTATGCAATACGAAACGTAAGTGCCGAGCGGGTCGAGCCAAAAAGGCAAATTAAATATATCAACTATAATGCTTATTCCGACCAAAGCAAGCAAAAAATACTGCCCGTATTTACGGAAAAACATAACGGCGCGGTTGTTGTATCTTGTAAACGCTTCTATTACACGGAATCCGTCCAACGGGTGCAACGGAAGCAAATTAAAGAAAAACAATCCGAGATTGATGGTCATTAAATATTCGAAAAATACGCAAAAATACGAGAGCACCGCCGAACCCGTGCGCGTATATGCCCAAAAGAACAACGCAAACAAGCCCGACGAAACAAACGCCAAAATCATGTTCACGGTAATGCCCGCTATTGCAACGGTAAATATTCCGCGCTTTTGTTTGCGGAAATTAAACGGATTTACGGGTACGGGTTTTGCATAACCGAATCCTACCGTCATGAGCATGAAAAAGCCTATTATGTCGAAGTGCGCAAGCGGATTGAGAGTCAATCTGCCATTCACTTTTGCGGTGGCGTCACCGTTCCAAAGTGCAACGTAACCGTGAGCAAGCTCATGCAAAACCATGGAGATTACTACGGCTATTGCCACCATCAGTATATCGACAATGTTAAAATACGAATAAAGCACTAATTGTTTTCTCCCAAGCGCGACGGCAAAACGTCGCGGGCAATAATATCATCGTATGACTGAGGTTTTACGATATATTCGCTTTGTCCGTTGCTTACCAACACTACGGGCGGCACACAGTTACGATTATAATTGCTAGCCATCGAATAATTATATGCGCCGGTAGTGAATACCGCAAGTAAATCTCCCGATTCCGCTTTCGGAAGCTCGATATTTTCTATAAGCATATCGCCGCTTTCGCAACATTTACCCGCTACGGTAACGGTTTCGCACCTTTCTGCGTCGGCACGATTTGCAAGTACGGCGTCGTATTTGCTCTGATACAGTGCAAAGCGCGGATTATCGAACATGCCGCCGTTTACAGCAACGTATTTTTTAAGCCCTTTGATTTCCTTTATCGCTCCAACCGTGTAAAGTGTTATTCCTGCCTCGCCCACAATCGAACGTCCGGGTTCTAATACGAGTTTCGGTGCGGCAATCTTTTTACTTGCTATACACTCGTTAAGCTTGTTTACGATTGCGTCTACGTATTCCCACGGCTTTAAAGGTTTATCTTCGTCGGTATAAGTTACTCCGTAACCTCCGCCTAAATTAAGCTCTCGAACGTCAAGTTTAAGCTCGCTGTTAAGTCTAACTATAAAATCGGTCATTTTATCGACCGCCATTTCAAACGGCTTTAATTCGAAAATCTGCGAGCCTATATGGCAGTGTATTCCGATAAATTCGAGGTTTGCCTTCTGCGATACTTCTTTGATGACCTCCGCAGCCGTTCCGTCGGCTATCGCGAAACCGAATTTGCTGTCGGGGCGCGTAGTCTGAATAAATCTGTGCGTGTGAGCGTCTATTCCCGGATTTACGCGAACCATAACATTTTGCTTATGTTTGTGTTTTGCCGCAAGCGAATCGAGCATATTTATTTCGTACAGCGAATCCACAACAACGGCATGAACTTTTTCACGCACGGCGAAATCGAGTTCTTCGGGAGATTTGTTGTTGCCGTGAAAGTAAATGCGCTCGGCGGGCATTCCCGCCTTTAAGGCTGTGTAAAGTTCGCAACCCGAAACCACATCGGTCCCCAACCCTTCGCTTTTGACTATTCCGTATATCGCAAGAGTCGAGAAGGCTTTCGAGGCGTATGCTACCGTAGAATTGGGGTATTTGTTTTTAAGCAGTTCGGTATATCCCTTGCAAACGCTTCTGATATACGCCTCATCCATTACATATAAAGGCGTGCCGTACTTTGTCGCAAGGTCTACGCAATCGGCACCGCCGATTTCCAAATGACCGTTGTTATTTATTTTGAGAGTATCGCGTAATTTCATTGCAAATCCTTAGTTACAGAATGATACCATAATAACATTTTATTGCTTTTAAGTCAAATGTTTGCGATACACATAATAGCACGCATTAAATATACTCTTATAAGTAATTATGTAACATAATAACGAAAAGACGCGCCTGCTACGGGCGCGTCTTTTGAACATTTGCGCTTGACTTAACGCTTTACGCATTTTGGCGTAAGGGAAATTACCACATTGCTATGAAATCGTCGACAATATCGAGGTATGTCGATTTTTTAACTTCGCGGTCGCTGATTAACGGAACTTCGCACAAAACGGCTCCGTCGCCGCCCGTTACTTTTAAAACACCTATTTCGTCGCCTTTCTTTACGGGAGCGCATACTTCGCCGACATGAACAACGCTTTCGGCGGATACGCTTTCGCCTTTCTTAACGAATACGAATCTGTCCTCTGCGGGTACCGCTTTAATAAAATCTTCTTTGCCGCCCGAAACTTTAATATCGTCTTGCAAAGGAATTCCTCCCGCAACAAGTTGTTTCGTTTCGTAATTTGCAAACCCGTAATTAAACAATGCCGCATTTTGAGCATTGCGCACTTTTGAAGATTCCGCACCGCATACAACGCTAATAAGGCGTGTGTTACCGCGCTTTGCAGTTGCGGATAAGCAGTATTTTGCCTCGTTTGTAAATCCCGTTTTGCCGCCTTCACAACCTTCGTATGCCCTTATAAGCTTATTTGTATTGGAAAGCTGTGTTGTTCTGCCGCTTGGGTGCGCAAAATCAAACATCCATATTTTCGAATAATCGAAAAACCGCTCGTGCGAAATGAGTTCTCTCGTCATTAACGCAACGTCGTGCGCACAGCAATATTGCCCCGCCGCGGGAAGTCCGGTGCAGTTCACAAAGTAGGTATCTTCCATGCCGAGGGCTTTTGCTTTTTCGTTCATTTTAACAACAAACGAATCCACGTTGCCGCAGATATGTTCCGCAAGCGCAACGCACGAATCGTTGGCCGAGCCGACCACGATACTTTTAATAAGCTCATTTACCGCATAATCGCTGTGAGCGTCCAAAAATGCCTGCGACCCTCCCATGGATGCGGCGTTCTCGCTTGCGCAAACCGTTTCTTCAACCGATAGTCTTCCTTGGTCGATTTCTTCCATAACAAGCAAAAGAGTCATTATTTTTACCATGCTTGCTATCGGCATGTGCTCGCGCTCGTTTTTCGAAAACACTACCGTGCCAGTGTCGTAATCCATTAAAAGGGCCGACTTTGCGTTTATGTTAAGACCGGTTTCCGTCGAATCCGCATATGCCGATATAATCGTTCCGCTTATTGCCGCAACCGTCAAACACAAAGTAATAAACACAATTAAAAGTTTCTTTTTCATTTGCATCCTCCGTTTTAAATTAAGTATGAATTATAAACTATAAAATTATACCGAGGGCAAGAAAATACAGCAAAACGGAAGATATAATAAGTAGTATGCCTAACACAATACACGGCAAAGCCATATTTTTTACATGTATAATAAATGTGCTATTGCGGCTACATCCGTACAGGCGCACCTCTTTTGCTCTGTTAAGCGACATAACCGACATTACCGCAAAAACAAATGTACTGAAAATAAAGCACGGAGCAAGACAAAGCAATATCAGCGGCAGTGCGGTAAATTTGAAAATTATTATGTATAAAGCCATATGCAGTGAAAACAGGTACGAGCGGAAAAATATAATTATAAAGCACAGGTATGACGTAAAATAATTCAGTGCACAGCACGTAAGCATAATGACGATTATTGCGTAAGTGATTAAATCGGAGAAAAAGCAACCGAACACAGACTTTTGTCTGATTATCAGCAAAAATACGTCGGTGGGGTGAGCCAACATATAACCGCTTGCATCGGTTATAACTATTCCCCCGCGTACTCCCATTATAATTCCGAGCAAACATACTATGCCTATTGCAAGAAATTTTGCTGTGTTTTTGGCAACAAATTCGCGGAAGCAACATATTGAATTATATACTTTCGGATTTAGCATCGGTATAATATATACCGAAATTTGACAAAATATGCCGAAATTCTTATACTATGTCATGCATACTACTTATTTTGTAACATCCAATCCGCGTAAATTCCGTATCCCTTTGTAGGGTCTGAAACAAAAACATGCGTTACACAGCCCACAAGCTTGTTATTTTGAATTATCGGACTGCCGCTCATGCCCTGCACTATGCCGCCCGTTGTGCCGAGCAGACGTTTGTCGGTTATTCGGATTATCATACTTTTGTCGGAAACGGAGTTCTGAGGAAATGTTTTAATAATCTCAGCCGCATAGGCTTGCGTACTGCCGTCCACAGACGATAATATCTCCGCTTTGCCCGAGCATACATCGTGCCTGGATGCAACGCAAACCGGATTTTCTCCCGTAAAAGAATCGAACTTTCCGTATATACCGCTTTTACAGTTTTTATATATCGTTCCGGTAGAATTATTTGCATTTATAGCACCTTTAAGTTCACCCGCTCTGCCCCTTACGCCTTTATTGTAGCCTATTATTTTACATTCGAACGAATTGCCGCCGAAGCACGGCGCGGGTGCGCCGTTATCCAAAAGTATGGGGTGTCCCAAGCAACCGAACGTGCCGTCCTCTTTAACGTAAGTAACGGTGCCTATTCCCGCTACGTTTTCGCGTATTCTCAGTCCGAGCCGTTTTTCGCCCGTCAAATCCTCGTTAATCAGGTTCAATTTTATTTTTATGTGAGCCGTTCCTCTTGTAACGCCCACTTCCGCAGTCATTTCGGTTATGCCGCACAACACATTGCGAATATCGTTTGCCGAAAAGATTTCGTTGCCGTTTATGCTCTCTATAATATCGCCTGCCTGCAAAGGCGACGAGGCGATTACACTGCCGAGTTCGGTTTCGATAGGCGCGCTTCCGACCACAACAACCCCTTTGGGTTTAAGCACCAAACCTACCGAAAAACCGCCCAAATATACAAAACGGTCGGTATCTCCGTTTACGGATTGGGCGGTAAATCCGTAATTAAAGTTAAATATGAAAAACAAAAACAAAGCTATTGCCGCGATACGGTAATTTTTCTTAAATGTATTTTCAGTCATAATGTATAGTTTACCTATATGCTTTTTGCAATATTCAAAAAAACGGCTCTATTCATACGAATAAAGCCGTTTTTATTGTAACCGTTATATTTAACTTAATGAATCTTTATAGTCGGTACTCCACTTTTTCATTGTTTCGGCATTGCCGTCGGATTTATCGCTTATCCCCTGTCCGCCGGAAAGTCTTGAAACCTCGTTAATCATTCCGCGCTCGTCGAGTTCGTTTACGTTTGTTACGGTGGAATTGTTAAGCGTATGCTTGCTTATATAAAAATGACTGTCCGCCATTGCCGCTATTTGCGCAAGGTGTGTCACGCACAATACCTGATGTCTGCGCGAAATGGACGCAAGCTTTTTGGCAACGACACGTCCGGTTATTCCGCTTATTCCCGCATCGATTTCGTCAAAAATCATTGTGGGAATATCATCGGTTTCGTTCGATATAACTTTGAGAGCAAGCATAAAACGCGACATTTCACCGCCGGATATTATTTTTATAAGAGGTTTCAGCGGTTGTCCCGCGTTAGGCGAAAGATAAAATTCCGCCGTATCGGCTCCGTTCATGCCGAAACGCCCTTCAAATTCCGACTCCTGCGGAAACTCGGATATTTCGATTTTAAAGTCGGCATTTTCCATTCCGAGCTCTCCGAGTTCCGATTTTATTTTATTTTCAAATTCGACGGCACCCGCAACACGGATTTCGTGCATTTCTTGCGCCGCATTATAAAGCTTATGTAAAGCTGTTTTCTTTTTAAGAGAAAGTTCGGAATAATGCTCGTCGGCATTTTCCAAAAATTCAAGCCGCTTTTCGGACGTCACCTTAAACGCAAGCATATCTTTGTACGAGCCGTATTTGCGCTTCAAAGCGCGGACAAAACCGAGCCGCTTTTCCAAATCGTCAAGCTCGTTCATGTCGAAATGCAGGTTGTCAAGCTCGTCGTTTATGCCGTCGCAAATGTCGCCGAGTTCTATGCTCAGCGTGTAAAGTCTGTCGTAAAGCTCGTTGAAAGTATTTTTAAGTGCGGATACGGAACTCAGCTCGCGCATTGCCTCGCCCACGGCGTCGGTTGCCGCTCCTTCCTCTCGGCTTCCGAGTGCTTCGGCGGCATGTCCCAAAGCCGCATAAATCTTTTCCGCCGAAGTTATCACGTTGCGTCTTTCTATAAGTTCGTCTTCCTCGTTTTCGTATGTTGCTGCATTGTTAATTTCGTCAATCTGAAAGCGCAACAAGTCGATTTCGCGTTCACGCTCGCTTGCGTCGCCTATTTTACTCAATTTATAAACCGTATCTTTGTATTCGGAATAGAAGTTTACGTATCCGTCGCGAACGCTTTTTAACTTTTTGCGCACATAATAATCGAGTATGCGCAAATGTTCGCCCGCCTTCATGAGCGATTGATACTCGTTTTGACCGTAAATATCCACAAGCGTAGCCATAAGCTGTTTTAACATGCTTGTTGTTGCGGCTCTGCCGTTTATGCGAATCTCGTTTTTACCGTCGGCAAAAAATCTGCGGGCAATAATAATGCACTCGTCCTCCGTGCCTATTCCGAGTTCCGTCATAACTTCGCGTGCTCGGTCGGTGGTATCGAATACGCCCTCAACCAATCCGCTCTCCGCACCGTAGCGCAAAAGCGACTTATCATACCTTGCTCCGAGCAACAGCATGATTCCGTCTACTATTATCGACTTTCCCGCTCCCGTTTCGCCGCTTAATATATTAAGCTTTGCACACGGTTCGAGTTCGAGCGATTCTATTAGCGCAAGATTGCGCACTTTTAAACTCGTAAGCATAATTTTACCGCTCCAAAAATCCGGAAAGCGATTCGCTTATTTTCTGCGCAACGCTCTCGCTTTTAGTTACCGCCATTACGGTATCGTCACCCGCCACACAGCCGAGAATATCGGGGTCTTCGAGTCTGTCGAGCATCATGCCCGCTATATTCGCGCTTCCCGACATGGTTTTAATTACGATTATATTTACCGCATAAGTAATGGAAATAACGGAATGCTTGAAAATATTTACAAGCTTGTTGGATACGTTTCTGTCGCCGAACTCGCGCACGTATTTCTGTCGTTTGCCGTCTATCGATACCTTTACGATTCCGAGTTCTTTAATGTCGCGTGATATTGTTGCCTGCGTAGCGTTAAAGCCCGCATTTTTGAGAAGACGCGCCAAATCGTCTTGCGTTTCAACCGATTGCTCGTTAATAAGCTCTAAAATTTTAACCTGTCTTGCATTGCGTGTCATTTACGTCTCCTCCGGCGTTATGCTCCACGTGTTGAGCTTTTTAAGTAATCGCGAATAAAAACCTTTTCTGTTCAACCGCACGAAAAGTGCTTTTTTTGCCGCCTTGTAAATCTGAATAGTCTGCTTTTCGGGCAGAACGCATACGTTCTTGCCGTCCGCTATTACCATTGCGTCGTCGGCTCTGGCTTCGAGCGTTATCCCTATATGCTCGTCATCGCCTATTACTATGGGCCGCGAGTGCATTGAATGAGAATTTACGGGAGTAAGCGAAAACACGTTTGCGGTAGGACTTATAACAGGGCCGCCCGCACTGAGCGAATATGCGGTTGAGCCTGTCGGAGTGCAGACTATAAATCCGTCGCAATAATATTTGTCGACGGGTGCGCCGCCTATATCCACTTTAATCATAATCATTTTAGACACGTTGCGCCTTGCTATGACAATCTCGTTGAGCGCGTAAAATTTTCTGTCGGATAAATTCGCACAAAGCATAGTGCGCTTTTCCACCGAATAATTTCCGTCGGAAATATCTTTTGCCAGCGCATCGAATCCGTCCGGCTCCGCTTCCGTCAAAAATCCGAGTTTGCCCAAATTAACGCCCAGCACGGGAATGTGCTTAATCGCTCCCCACTTTGAAATGCTGAGCATTGTGCCGTCGCCGCCTATTGTAAGAAGCATATCCAAATCGGTGTTCGCAGTTTCCGAAAACAGTTCTACGTTCCCGATTTTGTCCTTTAAATTTTCGTGGACACAGCAAAAAATGCCGCAAGAAGCCAAGCTGTTAAGCAGTTGGCGCGTTACGACAAGCTCTTTATCTTTATGAATGTTGGTGAAAATCCCTACTTTCATAAGATTATTATACATGAAACTTTATAAATATTCAAGTTTATTGCATAAAATTTAAAAAGTTTTTTATTGTGTTTTCAATGCCGTCTTTGCTTATTCCCGCCGATTCGAGCGAAGCGCGTACCGAATAGTTATCTAAAAACTCATCGCCGTAACCAATGTTTTTTACCGTACATTTTAGTCCGGCGTTATTAAGCGCGCACAATACCGCTTGACCGAAGCCGCCTTTAACCGCGCCGTCTTCTACGGTAATTACGAGATTACCTTTTTTATTTATTTCGTCGAGCATTTCAAAGTCAAGCGGCTTAACAAAGCGCGCCGATATTATGTTTGCGTTCGCTATTTCATTTGCGGCGGCAAGCGTTCTTCCTCCTACGCATAAAATATAAACGGGCGAATTTGCCGACTTGATTTTTTCCCACTTGCCGAGCTCGATTTTTGCACACGAATACGTAGAGCCGTAGCTTTTGGGGTAACGTATTGCAAGAGGAGCGTTAAATCCGAGCGACCATTTAAGCATTTCTAAAAACTCGATTCCGTCTTTGGGCGCGAGCACTGTCATATTCGGAACGGAAGATAAGTACGACAAATCGTATATGCCCTGATGCGTTACTCCGTCGGAGCCTACTGCACCCGCGCGGTCGATTAAAAACGTAACGGGAAGATTGTTTATACAAACGTCATGTAAAATTTGGTCGTAGCCGCGTTGCAAAAACGTGGAATACACCGCAAAGTACGGCTTCATTCCGCCTGCCGCCAAACCTGCGGCAAGCGTTACCGCATGCTGTTCGGCAATTCCGACGTCGTAACAGCGATTCGGAAACTCGGTCGCAAATTCGCATAGTCCCGTGCCGTCCGCCATCGCCGCGGTTATTGCAACTATTTTATCGTTATTTTTGCTTTCGCGGCACAGAAATTCTCCTAATACGTCGGAATATAACTTTTCGGCGCGCGTATCTTCGGGTTGAACGCCGTGAAATTTAGTCGGGTCGGATTGCGCACCCGCGTCGCCCATTCCTTTATTTGTTATTATATGAACGAGTACCGGACCGTCTTCGTTTTTTACATGCCCGAAAACTTCCACAAGACTTTTTAAATTGTGTCCCTCTATCGGACCGTAATATTTTATACCCATTTGCTCGAACATTTTATTGTTCTGCAAAAGATATTTAAAACCGTCTTTTGTTTTACCGAGCGCTTTATAAATGTGCGAGCCGAAAAGCGGAATGCCCAATACGCCTTTTTTAACGGTGTTTTTGATTTTGTTGTATTTGCCGCTGAGTCGCAATTTGGAAAGATACTGACTCATTGCGCCGACGTTTTTGGATATAGACATTTTGTTGTCGTTAAGCACGATAATCATTTTAGCTTTTGTTGCGCCTATATCGTTAAGGGCCTCGAATGCCATTCCGCCGGTAAATGCGCCGTCCCCTATCACGCTTACTATATTGTAATTATCTCCGGACAAGTCGCGTGCGCGTGCATATCCGAGTCCCACCGAAAGCGAAGTGGAACTGTGCCCCATTGTAAAAGCATCGTATTCGCTCTCCGACATTTTGGGGAATCCGGATATTCCGCCGTTTTGACGCAATTTATCGAATTGTTTTGCACGTCCCGTAATTATCTTGTGTGCGTAAGACTGATGTCCCACATCCCACAGTATTTTGTCGGTGGGACAGTCGAATACGTAATGAAGCGCGACCGCAAGCTCAACCGCTCCCAAACTCGACGCCAAATGGCCGCCCGTGGAACGAACGGTTTCGATTATGAACTTTCTGAGCGCGCAACAATAGTCGTTAAGTGCACGACCGTTAAGCTTTTTGAGCTCTTTCGGCGAATTAACTTGTCTGATTATTTCATCCAAAGATTTTTATTCCATGCGTTCCATAAAATTAGCGGTAAGCTCCGTTAAAAATTCCGACGTATCTATTTCTTGCAGAATTTTTAACGCCTCAACGGTTTTTTCTTTCAGCTTGGCGGCAGTTTTGTCTTCACCGTACAAATTCAAGTATGTTTTCTTTTCTGCGGATTCGGTATCTTTATCCAATAAATCGTCTTTAAGCTGAAAACAGTATCCGAAGTTCTCGCCGAATATGTCCATGCGTTTCAAGTCGGATTCGTCCGCCCCGCCCATTATTGCGCCTGCGCGTACCGCCGCTTTTATAAGCGCGCCCGTTTTGTGAGAGTAAATATAATCTATCGATTCCTTTGTTACGGAATCGGATAAATCGCATGTCTGTCCGCCCACCATTCCGTTACCGCCTGCGGCACTTGCAATACATGCCGCCGCTTTAAGGCAGTTTTCGGGTTTGTTGCCTATTGCCATTGCGCAAAGCATAAGTTCGTATGCAAGGTTTAAAAGCGCGTCGCCGGCAAGCAATGCGTTCGCCTCGCCGAATTTTTTGTGACACGTTGGCTTGCCTCTGCGCAAATCGTCGTTATCCATGCACGGCAAATCGTCGTGTATAAGAGAATATGTGTGTATACATTCGATTGCCAATGCGAAATTGACTGCCGCCGCATTTACTTTGCCGCCAAACATGCGCAATGTTTCCAAAAACAGTATGGGACGAAGTCGTTTCCCGCCGCTTGTAAGAGCATACAAAACAGCATCACCGAGCTGTTTGGGATAATTCAGAAATTCATTTGCGAATCCGTGCAGATAATTTTCGAATTCGTCCTTTCTTTTGGCGTATTCTTCGGTAAAATTCAATTAGTTTCTCCTTCTGCGTTTTCGAGCAATTCTTTAAGTTCGCCCCGTATACTCTCTATTTTTCCCTTACTTTCGTTAAGGCTATCCATACATTCGCGTATGAGTTTTACTCCGCTTTCATATAAAGATACGGCTTCATCGAGCGATATGCTTTTGCTGTCGAGTTTTTCGGCTGTTTCTTCAAGCTGTTTTAATTTTTTTTCGAGTTCCATTTGTTTATTTTCCTCTCTCTGATTTAGAAATAACCTTTGCCGTAAGTTTTCCGCCGCTTATTACGGCACTTACGGTATCGCCCGTTTTTACGTTATCTATTGTAACCGAACTGCCGTCCTCGGTATAAAGCTTGGAATATCCCATGGAAAGTATGCGTAGCGGATTGTTCGTGTCGAGATTTGCAACGGCGCGCTCCAACCGTTCGGTTTTGCCTGCCGATAAATATTCGAAATTATCGTATAAAGCTTTTGCCGAATCGATTACCCGTTTTTGCGTATAAGCGCATACCGATTCAGCACCGTAGGAAATTTTATCTGACATACCGATTATTCGGGATTCTATTTGCTGTAAGCGTAATTCGCACTTATACGACAGCGCCGACGCCGCCGAATACATGGTATTTGTTTTTCTGAGCATGAGCTTATCGGCATTGTAAGATAACAGATTAACGGCATTGTAAAACCTTTCGAAAAAACCGTCGTTCAGCCTGCTTATATACTCGCCTGCCATGCTCGGCGTTCCGGCACGAACAGATGCCGCAAAATCACACAGCGTAAAGTCTGTTTCGTGACCAATCGCCGAAATAATCGGTTTAACGGAGTTCGCTACGGCGCGCACTACCGACTCGTCGTTGAAAACGCTTAAATCGTCGCTGCTGCCACCGCCGCGTGCAAGCACTATAACATCGCACTTGCTTTTATCAGCCGCCGCAATATTTGAAATTATCTCTGCGGGAGCGCATTTGCCCTGTACTGCCGACGAGTAAATATGAATATCGGTGAAATTGCGCGTTCGCGTAACGGTTTTTACAAAGTCGTGTATTACGGCGCCCGTTTCGGCGGTTATAATAGCTACACTCTTAATCGGTACCGGCACGGACTTTTTGCGGTCGAATAATCCCTCGCATAAAAGCTTGTTTTTCAGCTCGTTAAATTCTTTGAGGAGATTGCCCGCCCCGATTTTGTGCAAGCTTCCGAATACAAACGAAACTTTTCCGCTCCGTTCGTAAAACGATACGTTTCCGTGCAACGAAACCTTATCGCCCGTTTCGGCTTTTTCGGTACTTTCGAACGATACGCAGTGCAGTAAGCAATCTCCGTCTTTCAGTGTAATAAAAGTTGCCGACGGTGTTTGCCTGTATTCGTATACTTCGCCTTCCACGTTCAAATCGTGCAAAACAAGTTCGTCCTCGAATACGCCCTTTACGTATTCGTTAAGCTGTGAAACCGTAAGAGTTCTAACACGCATGTGCTATCGCCGCCGTAACGGTGTTTTTCATGAGCATAGCTATAGTCATCGGTCCCACTCCGCCAGGAACGGGTGTTATAAAGCCCGCAATGCGGCTTGCTTCTTCGAAATTGACGTCGCCGTATAATTTGCCGTCTGCCCTGTTCATGCCTACGTCTATTACCACCGCGCCTTTTTTAATCATATCGCCGGTAATAAATTCCTTTTTACCGACCGCGGCAATCAAAATGTCGGCTTGCTTTGTTATGCTCTTTAAATCCACCGTTTTCGAGTGCGCAACCGTTACCGTTGCATTTTGTTGCAATAGCAGAGCCGCCATCGGCTTGCCCACTATATTGCTTCTTCCTACAACCACAGCATGTTTACCTTCGATACATACACCCGTTGAACGGATAAGTGCGATACACCCCTGCGGCGTGCATGCCGCAAGACACTGGTTGCCGAGCAGTAAATTTCCTGCATTAACGGCGTGAAAGCCGTCTACGTCTTTAAGCGGCGATACTTGTTCCAAAATATGTTTTTCGTCTAAACCGGCAGGTAGCGGCAACTGCACCAAAATTCCGTCTACCGAGTTATCCGAATCGAGAGCATGAATAAGTTCGATGATTTCGCTTTGGGTCACGTTTTCCGGCAAGTTATAAGACAGCGACTTGATTCCCGATTCCTCGCACGCCTTAATCTTATTTCTTACGTATATTCGGCTTGCGGGATTGTCGCCTGCCATAATAACGGCAAGTCCGACTTTACGCCTATACTTATTTTCGAATGCTTCCGCTTGCGCTTTGACTTGCGCACGCACTTCTGCCGCAAGTGCTTTGCCGTCAATTATCTTCGCTTTCGTTATGCTCATTTATAAGCTCCTCCTTATGCGAAATCACCGATGCCAAAATTCCGTTCACAAACGAAAAACTTTTATCGGTGGAATATGTACGGCTGAGTTCCAATGCCTCGTTTACCGATACTTTTTCGGGAATGTCGAAACGAAGCAAAATCTCGCAAGTTGCAATCATAAGCGCGGCAAGGTCGGTTTTGTAAATTCTGTCAAAGGCGAAATCTTTACTGTAACGCTCGATTACGCTCTTTAAAAAATCGTATTCCGAAATCACCGCATCATAAATCTCCGCAGTGTAATTCGCATCTGTTTCGGCATCCGACGCGCAAAGCAACTGTCTTGTAAAATCATTGCGCTCACCCGTTTCCAAAAATTCATAAACCAAGCGGAATGCGTTTTCTCTTGCTGTTTTTCTACTCATAAATCCTCACGGCAAAATAAAACTATAAGCCTTAATTGCTTAAAGCTTATAGTTGTGCGTTATCGTTTTTGTCGGGCATGGTAATACCGAGTATATTTACGTTTACCACACCCACTTTATACTTGCTCATTGTTTCGACACCGCGCTTTACGTTTTCCTGAACTCTGAACGCAACGTCGGAACAGCTCACCCCGAACTCGACGTTTACAAACACGTCTACGTTCACGGTATTGCCAATCATTTCGGTTCGTATGCCCTTGCCTTGAAGCGACGCCACACCGTTGATTTCTTCCACAGCCAACACAACTATGGACGATATTAAATTGCGTCCGTAATTTATGTTGCCCGTAAAATCTGCGTTGTAACGGCTTTTAAGAGGCATATATTACTCTCCTTGTGGTTCTTATGTATAAAGTATAACACAGTCGGTAAAAAAATTCAATCGATTTGCAAGTACAAAAACGATTATTCTACCGGAAGGATTCTTACGTCGAGCGCGGTCTTATCGGTTTCGGATACCACTATATCGAGCACCTGAGCCACTTCCGCCTCGGTAAGTTCACCCGATTTGATTATAATGTTAATGTTTTCGGTAGACGCGGTTACTATTGCGTCTTCGAATCCGAGAGCTTTGATAAGTCCTTCGAGTACGAGTTCGAGGTCCATATTTTTCGTAAGGCTGAGTTTTTGAGCCTCGGCTTCGCGTACCGCTTCTTGCGACGATGCCTCGTTTGCTATAATAGCGTCGAGGTAAAGTATGGTTTGGTCGCGCGTGGTCTGACGGTCGGTGCGGTAAGTGGTGAAAAAGTTACCGTAGGTTACGTTACCCGACGCGTTGGCTTTGGTTGCCTTGTTGTTTAAAAAGATGTTCAGGCAGCCGGTAACGACCAACAGCGCCACCATACCCGCAAGTATGAAAATCTTTTTCTTTTTGCTTAACATAAATTGTTCCTCCATTTTTTATTTTAATACTTTTTTTTACTTCATGGGATACACGTTGATTTTGTTTTGCGGAATGTCCAGCAAAACGGATACCGCATTCATAACATCCAATTTAACCGCAATATTGTTTCCTCCTTGACAGATTATAATTACGCCGAGCGCTTTGGGGTAAACCTCTTTCAGCACTATGGGAGAACTCGTCCCTTGCGACTGAATGATAGTCGGCGTAGTGGTTACGTTGTTACCCGAGTTGGAGGTGGCATAGGCAATTATTTTTTCCACGCCGCTCTCCCAATTTACCACAACTTTGACTTTGCCCACCCCTTTCATTGCTTCGAGCGCCGACACAAGTTCGCGTTCGGTTTTGCCGCAATAGTCTGCGGAAACCGTCGGGGCGTCGCTATTCGACGTTTTCGCGTCGTTCGCTCTTGCCGAAAAGTAAATTACGAGCATAACCGCAACCGCAATAACCGCGATAATAATTTCCAAGTGCTTTTTTGTTTTAAGCGACGCAATAAATTGTTTAATTTTCGATTCAGTTTTCATAAATCGCAATCACGTCCTTATCGACAGCCAAATACAAGGAAACCTTATTTCGGAGTAGCTCATACTTATTTATATGCTCGGATTGTCCGACAATGACAACTTGGCTCAAATTTATT
>CAMUAL010000031.1 GCA_947086925.1 uncultured Clostridia bacterium | reverse complement strand
TCGACAACATATGGCTTAAATCCGCGCGAACTACGTTCATCTTAATACCTGCGTCGTTCAACTGTTTTATAAAACGCACGGTGTTCGCCGTTTCTATGTCTATCATCTTGTCAATGTAATATTCGTAGCCGCTTCCCGCGCTTTTGCACACGATAAGCTTGAACGCGTCGAAATTGTCGTAAATAATATCTATCATTTCGTCAACCTTGACGTCTACGTAAGAGTGCATGTTGTTATACTGAGTTTCGGGCGAAAGTTCGGCAAACTCGTTCTCGGAAGAGGAAAAGTAATTAAACAGTTTGTTTGCCGCGCCGTCTACAATCTCGCGGAACAGTTGGCTTTTGTCGGCGAACCTACTGTAAAGCATACCGGTGGTGTACCCCGCCCGCTCCGCAATAGAGCGCATGCTTGCTCCCTCGAAGCCTTTTTCCATAAACTCCGCCTTTGCGCACTCGGAAATTATATCTAACGCAAGCTCGTTCTTTTTACGCACTTTTGCCCGCTCCTTTATTTTATAACATTGTTATTATAACGCTGTTATTTTATTTTGTCAACAGTTTTTTGAATTTTCTCATCGAATTTTATGTATTTTTTCAATAAAAATTTATCGATAAAAAAATAGCGATTTGCTTGACATATATTTATATCGGCGTTATAATATAATCATAATAAGGCAACCCGAAGAAATAGGCGCGTTGCCCGTAATAAAAATAATTAAATAAACGGAGGAACATGTAAATGGCAAGATTCACTTTACCGAGAGATTTGTATCACGGAAAGGGCTCGTTGGAGGCGCTTAAATCTTTCGACGGAAAAAGAGCGATGATTTGCGTAGGCGGCGGCTCAATGAAAAAGTTCGGCTTTTTGGATAAAGCAAAAGCTTATCTCGAAGAAGCGGGCATGAGCGTAGAATTATTCGAGGGAATCGAGCCCGACCCGAGCGTAGAAACGGTTATGCGCGGTGCGGACGCCATGCTTAAATTCAAACCCGATTGGATTATAGCAATGGGCGGCGGCTCCCCCATCGACGCGGCAAAAGCAATGTGGATTAAGTACGAGTACCCCAAAATCACGTTCGAAGAAATGTGCAAGGTGTTCGGAATACCCGCACTGAGAAAAAAAGCGCGTTTTTGCGCAATATCTTCCACTTCGGGAACCGCTACCGAAGTTACGGCTTTTTCGATAATAACCGACTATTCCAAGGGCATCAAGTATCCCATTGCCGACTTCGAGATTACGCCCGACGTTGCGATTGTCGACCCCGACCTTGCAGAAACAATGCCGCAAAAGCTTGTCGCTCACACGGGTATGGATGCAATGACGCACGCTATCGAGGCGTACGTTTCAACCGCTAACTGCGACTACACCGACCCTCTCGCTCTCCACGCTATCGAAATGATTAAAAGCGACCTCGTTGCTTCCTACAACGGCGATATGGCTAAGCGCGACAGCATGCACAACGCTCAGTGTCTTGCGGGCATGGCTTTCAGCAACGCGCTACTCGGCATAGTTCACTCCATGGCGCACAAAACGGGTGCCGCATTCGCCGACTTCGGTGCGCACATTATTCACGGCGCGGCAAACGCAATGTATCTTCCCAAAGTAATCAAGTTCAACGCAAAAGACCCCGTTGCTAAACAGCGTTACGGCAAGATTGCCGACTTTATACACCTCGGCGGCAAGAACGACGACGAAAAAGTAGACCTTCTTATAGCTATGCTCCGCAAGCTTAACGACGACCTTAAAATTCCTCACTGCATAAAGGAATACGGCACCGACAGCTACCCTTGCGCGCAAGGCTTTGTTCCCGAAAACGTATTCTTGGAAAGACTGCACGACATTGCGGTAAACGCAATAGGCGACGCATGCACGGGCTCGAACCCCCGTCAGCCCTCGGTGGAAGAAATGGAAAAACTGCTTAAATGCTGCTACTACGACACCGAAGTCGACTTCTAAACTACTTCTTTTGTAAACAAAGCAGGCAAGAAAACTTTTATTTTATTGCTTTTCTTAATAAAGTAAGCAAAAAAACTTTTTACTTTTTAAACCGAAAACATATTAAAAAAGCGTCTTAAATGCAAGACGCTTTTTTATTTTACTATTTCGATATTTTCGTAGCCATGTTTCCGTTAATCTTCAAACCGCGAACCGCGCCCGAATTATTAACCAATGTTTCTATTTTCGTGTCGTCGTCGGCTACGCATAAAAATAATTTATCGTGTTTGCCGCATTTGATTTTGGTCATGTTGTACTGCTTGCCTTTGAAAGTAGCCCGAGCTTTTTTTGTTCCCACATACAATTCGACAATATAATCTTCGCCTGTTTTATCATCGAAATAATGATACGTTGCAAATGACGTGCACACATAAGTAAGAAATACTATAAGCGCAATAAGTGCCGCAAATAATAATACCACTATCATGCAACACGCCAATTTGTCGTCGGTATCGCCCAACGCTACGCATGCGATAAAAGCCGCCGTAAGCAAGGCAAATACAATACCGCTTATCAGCTTAGACAAAAACACTTTTTGTTTGTCTTTGTTTGTTTGTTTCTCTTTTTCCATATATAAACCTCCTTGGTATATTAACCCGAAAATCACAGAGTGCCGCGGCGGCACTTAATAAGTTGCGGCACAAACGAGAACGGCGCAACTATAACCGTAATTAAAACGCCGAACAACAGCGTGATAATAAATATAAGCATTTTGATTAAGGCGAATAAAATTTTTACGCCTACCAAAAATATAATGCCGTCTAAATCGAGCGAGAATATAACGCCCGGCATTCCCACTATTTTTCCGCCGAACAGCACCATGTCGCGCACAAGTCCGTCCCAAAACAACTGCGCGATAAACGGATACAAAAAAACGAATGTTATAAACGCGCCCAAAAGCGTGTAGCCCATACCCGAATAGTCGCCGCGAACTCCGTCTAAAACCACAAACACAAGAATCAACGCAATTACTACGCCCGTAATAATCGCACTGCATATAAGCCCGCGATTAGCGCACTTCACGTTTTCTTCCTTTTTATACTTTTGTAAAGCCTGCATACTTTCCGCTTTTTTGCGGCGAAGTTCGGCGGCGGACTTTGCCGCTTTTTCTTTTTCGTCGGCAATGCGTTTACTGCAATCTTTGCAAATTATATGCGGCTCGCGCTCGGCTTCCTCGCCGTCAGAAACCACCTTTCCGCACTCTCGGCAAATGCCTATCATGTTTTGCGCCGACAACGAGTCCGACTGTCTTTCGCACTCTTGCTCCGATTGCTCGTCCTCGGAATCTTCCTCGAAATATGTAATGGGAACACCGAACAGCTTAGCTATCCGCGACATTGTTTCGAAGTCGGGAAGCGACTCTCCCCGCTCCCACTTAGAAACCGCCTGAAACGTGACGTTAAGTTTAGCACCGAGTTCGGCTTGCGTCATGCCTTTCTGTTTTCGTAGGGCGGATATCTTTTCTCCGTATTGCATTGTTTAACCTCCGCATTTGTTCAATTTAATTATATCACCCTAAGCGGTCGGTTGAAAAACAATTCGACTCAACTTTCCGTTGAATTTACTTTACTGCTCGTTGAATTTTGCGATTTTGCCGTTTAAGCCTGTTTTTGTCGCATTATAAAACAATTGCGACTTAACCGAACGTATCCGTTCAATAAAATCGCAACCTTTCAACCGTCGGTTGACATAATTTATATAAAGCTTCTTTGCGACTGAACGTAATACGTTTTCTTTCCGCCAACCTGCATCACCTTTATGATTTCGCCGCTTTTCGTATATCGTGCGGGAGTGTGCACTTTTACGTAATCGCGCATTTCGCCGCACGTAACGCCCTTGTATTTAACCGAGTATTTTTCGATTGCGTCGCAAAGCACGTTAATCATCGATTCATATAAATTCACGCGCTCGTCGTCGGGGATTTTGCCGCACTTGCAGTCCGGCATTATAAGGGCGTCGTACAGTATTTCGTCGGCGTAGGCGTTACCTATTCCCCTTATGCACTTTTGGTCGCACAGTACGCTTTTTACCGCCGCGCCTTTGCGCCTGTTCATTATATCGAGAAACCCGTTTAAACTTATGCGCGTAGCCTCCGGAACGTCGGGCAGATTTTTAAAAGGCGTAACCTTGGCGTAACCGTCGGGGTCGAACAACATTAAATAATTGCCGTTGTCGAATTTGATTTCGGCAACCGCGTCCGCCGCCGCGGGGCGCAGATTTTCGTTCAAAACCGCAAATCCGCCGTTAATCATAAGGTGAGCCGAAAACGCAGGTTCGCCGTCGAACCAAAAGAACAGCTCTTTGCCGTGCGCAACTACGTCGGTTAAATATTTTCCCTCCGCAACTTCGCTCAAATCGAAATCGTGCCGTGCGTTATTCGCCGTAACCGCGGCATGATTGAAAAACATATCTTTTATCGACTTGGCAAAGATTTTAAGTTCGACTATTTCGGGCATGGTGTACTCCTGTTATTTAATATTTATTCCCCCCCCTTTTAATTTCCCACGCTTGCTATGTCGGGGGGGGATAGATTAAGGATATGATTCCTCGACTACGCTCGGAATGACAGCATAGTTACATCGTGCGTTAAATGCACAAATTAAACCTATTAAAAGCAGTTAAGGGCGCAACCCTCGGCATTGTGTGGTGGGGTTTAAAGGGGCGGGACACATATGCAAGTGTCCCGCCCCTTATCGTTTTTGCTAAGCTTTTTGCGACCAAAAAGCGTTAAGTTTCCCTTTTTGCAACCAAAAGGCTTGAAGTATTATATAAGGCTTTTCCCTTCCATTTCCTTAGGTTGCTCCACGCCCATAACTTTCAAGAGCGTGGGGGCAACGTCGCAAAGCGCGCCGCCTTTTGTTAGTTTCGCGTTTTCGTATGCCTTGCCCGCAACTATAAACGGAACAAGGTTTGTGGTGTGCGAGGTGCAGGGCGCACCGTCGTCGAAACTCATAAGCTCGGCGTTGCCGTGGTCGGCAAGTATCAGAGCCGTACCGCCCGTAGAAATTATTTTTTCCACAACCTTGCCCACTCCGTCGTCGACAGCCTCAACCGCTTTAACCGCCGCATTGAACACACCGGTATGCCCAACCATATCGCAGTTGGCAAAGTTCATAATAAGAACGTCCACGTTGCCTATTACTCCGAGTGCCTTCTCGGTAACCTCGGGCGCACTCATTTCCGGCTTTAAGTCGTAAGTAGCAACCTTAGGCGAAGGGACCAAAACGCGTTGTTCGTTTTTGTTGGGTTCTTCCACGCCGCCGTTAAAAAAGAAAGTTACGTGCGCGTACTTCTCGGTTTCGGCAACACGTGCCTGAGTCTTACCCGTTTTTGCAAGGTATTCTCCCAAGGTGTTTATAATCTGCTTCGGCGCAAACGCGGTGAGTAGTCCCGTAAACGTGGCGTCGTACTGAGTCATGCCTACGTAGCAAATCTTTTTATAGCCGCCCTCGCGCTCGAACATATCGAAGTCTTTATATATTGCGGCGCGTGTGATTTCACGGGCGCGGTCGCTGCGGAAGTTGTAGAAAATCATGCTGTCGTTTTCTTTAACGCCTTGGTAATCGCCCACTATTACGGGCTCGATAAATTCGTCGAGCACGCCCGCCGCATAGCTTGCCGCAATGCCCGCATCGGCATTGGTATACCTATTGCCCACAGCGGCAAAAACGCAATCGTAGCCCCGTTTAACGCGTTCCCAGCGGTTGTCGCGGTCCATATAGTAATATCTGCCCACAACCGTGGCTACTTTTCCCACGCCGATTTCGGCGGCTTTTCGCTCGACTTTTTTAACGTATTCGCGTGCGCTGTCGGGCGGAACGTCGCGTCCGTCGGTTACGCAGTGAATGTATACGTCTTTCACGTTTTCGCGCTTGCACAGCTCCAAAAGCGCGTATAAATGTTCTACGTGGCTGTGAACGCCGCCGTCGCTCGTAAGTCCTATAAGGTGCATTGCCGTGCCATGCTTTTTAACATTTTCAACGGCGGTTTTAAATGCCTCGTTGGCAAAAAATTCGCCCGTTTCGATTGCATGGTCTATCAGCGAAATATCCTGATACACAACTCTGCCCGCGCCGAGATTAAGGTGCCCCACTTCGCTGTTGCCCATCTGCCCCGCGGGGAGTCCTACGGCTTTTCCGCTTGCTTCGATTTCGGTGTGCGGATATTTTTTCATAAGAGCGTCGAGATTCGGCGTTGCCGCGGCTTTAATTGCGTTGCCGCGCGCCTCGTCGCGCAGTCCGAATCCGTCCATTATTATTATAGCGTCGGTTTTCATAATTTACCTCCTGCCGTTATAAGTATTCCGCATTCGCGGCTTAATAATTGACTACCTTCGAAAAATCTTCGGCTTTCAAACTTGCGCCGCCTATAAGTCCGCCGTCGATGTCGGGCTGAGCCATGAGAGAAGTTGCGTTTGCGGGATTCATGCTTCCGCCGTACTGAATACGGATTTTGCACGCGGCGTCCTTGCCGTAAAGCGATTCCACGACTCCGCGTATGTATTTGATTGTTTCGTTTGCCTGCTCGGCGGTTGCCGTCTTGCCCGTGCCGATTGCCCAAACAGGCTCGTACGCGATTATTACGTTGTCCAAATCCGCCGCGTCGAGTCCTTTGAACGCGCCCTCTGTTTGACGTTTAACAACTTCCTCTGTTTTGTTTCCTTCGCGCTCCGAAAGAGTTTCGCCCACGCAAACAATCGGCTTTAAGCCGTATTTAAGAGCCTGCACGGTGCGCATGTTTACCGTTTCGTCCGTTTCGCCGAACATCTGACGACGCTCGCTGTGTCCTATTATAACATATTCCGCGCCAACTTCTTTGAGCATTTCCGCACTTATTTCGCCGGTAAACGCTCCTTTATCCGCCCATGCTACGTTTTCGGCTCCCACCTTTATGTTACTTCCCTTTGTAAGTTTTGCGGCAGCGGCGATTGCTGTGTAAGGAACGCATATAACCACGTCGGCTTTTGCGTTTTTCACAAGCGGTTTAAGCTCGCCTATCAGCTTTTCGGCGGCGGCGATTGTGTTGTTCATTTTCCAATTTCCTGCAATAATGGGTTTTCTCATAATTTTTATATATCTCCTGAAATTTATTTTTTTCGTTTTAACGCCCCATAAGTTGGGTTTGTGCTATTTACCGCGACTCGACGCCCGCACTTGAAAACGGACGGCTGTTATTTCTTGTTTGCGTCCTGACGCAATTTTTCAAACGTAACCACTCCCGCGGCAACCGATGCGTTAAGCGAATTTACTTTGCCGAACATGGGAATCGACACAACCGCGTCGCATTTTTCCTTCGTAAGTCTTTTTACACCCTGACCTTCGCCGCCTATAACAAACGCTACCGCTCCCGAAACGTCGGTTTTGTAAATGCTTTCGCCGTCCATATCGGCGGCATACACCCAAACGCCCGCTTTTTTAAGGTCGTCGATTGCGTCGTTTATGTTGGTGACTTTGGCAACAAGCACGTGCGCCGCCGCCCCCGCCGAAACCTTTATAACCGTTTCGTTCACCGAAACGCTTCTGTGGCGCGGAATTACTACGCCGTGCGCTCCCGCGCACTCGGCAACACGCAGAATACTTCCCAAATTATGCGGGTCTTCCACACCGTCGAGCAAAAGCACAAACGGCTTTTCTCCCTTACTGTCGGCAAGAGCAAGAACGTCGGACAGCTCGGAATATTTAAAGTCTGTTATTTCGGCTATAAAACCCTGATGACGGTTTTGCGTACTCTCACGGTCGAGAGCTTCTTTTTCGCGGAAAAAGATTTTAATGCCGCGGCTTTTAGCCTCGTCTATTATCTTATTCGAAGCGGTGTCTTTCAGTCCCTTCTGAACAAGCAGTCTGTCAATCGTTTTATTCGAGCGAATTGCCTCGCCCACTGCGTTTTTGCCTTCTATTTTCATTTTGTAAGTCCTTTTGTCAATGCGGCGTGTTTTTCTTTGATTTCGTTAGGTCGTCCGCAACTCTTTTTGCCCTCGGGGCACGCGCCGTTAAGACAACCCGGACCCGAATTTCCGAACACCGCGGGTGCAACTTTCATAACCTCGGAAAGCATCTGCCAAGCTATATCGCGTATTTCCCACTGAGCGCGGTTACAGCACCTGAGCGCGAAAAAGTGCATAAGTTCGCGCGCGTTCATGGTAACTATCATTTTCGTTTCGCATGCGTTGGGCAACACAAAGCGCGCGTCCTCGTTGCTCTTTTCGCCGTCTCCTCCGAGAGCTTCCTGCCACTCACGGTACCACGTAAGCATCTGATTCATTTGGCTTACGTACTTTTCTTCCGCGGCTTTGCCCAATTCCTTTATTGCGGGCGGCAATATGTAATTAAATTCGCCTTCCGACACGTAACGCTGAGAGCGAACCGAAAAGCTTGCAATGCGGTGACGCGTAATCTGAGCCAACAGCGCGCGCGAAACGCCCTCTAACGCAAATGTAAAGCTTGCGTGTTCGAAGGGCGAAAAATGATTCATCTTCGTAAGAATATTTATAAACTTGGCGTTGTCTTTATCGCCGATTTTTTCTATAAGCTCGTCAATATCGTCGCTTGCATAGCACAGCTTTGCCGCAAGCGCAATCGTCTGCTCGGGGTCGGCCGTGTAGCGTATAAGCTTAGCTTTTCCTGTTACCTGCATTTATCGCTCCTTTTTTACGTCGTTGTACGCGTTTATATTCATACACATTGTTTGCAGACTGTTCAGCCGCTCCGTCTGTTCCGTAAGATACAGCCAACCGAACAGAGCTTCTAAGGCGGTGGCGCGCTTGTAATCCATAAGTCCCGTGTTTTTCGCCTTTGCGGGAGTGTGGCAGTTGCGCCCGCGCCGCACAACGTCTTTTTCGTCGTCGGTCAGCTCGGGGATAATCTTTTCGAGCATAGCCGATTGCGCAACCGCATTAACAAACGAATTGACGCGCTTGTTCAGTTCGCCCGATTTATACTCGGCGTTCGCGAGCACTCGGGTGCGAACAAACAGAGAAAACACTGCGTCGCCTATATATGCAAGCGTTACGGGATTCAATGCGTTTATCTTATCGGATTCCATACGTTTATATTTTATCATATCGCAAAAAAAATGGCAACCGTTTAACCCGCATAGCATAATATAATACCGCCGCGCGCCGAAAAAGCGGCAAAACAACGTAGGCAAAAAAGGTAACACAACCGCCGCCTGCCGCCATATTATGAGAGTATGAAAACAATAGGCATAGGCAATCTGAAAGTGTGCGTAGGGTCGCTCGAATCTCCGTATCCCGAAAGCGGATTCGACGCCGCCGTAGTTGCGGATACGCTTACGAAAGAATACGACTTAACCGACGGCTCGAACAACGCAAAATATTTTACGCAGACGGCGTCGGCAATATCGCGCAGATGCAACTACCCCGTTATTTGCGGCATAAAAACCAAAACGGGCGATTTGCGGCACGTATCCGTTTTCACCTTTGCGGGCGGGCGGCTTGCCGACATTGCCGACCGCACCATAAGCCTGTGCAACGGCTACACCGACGGCGACACCATAAAAGTTCTGCGCCTGCGCAACGCCGACGTAGGAATACTCGTGGATACCGACGTTTTGTTTGCAAAGAATTGGAAAAAAACCGCACCCGTGTGCAACTGCATTATAAGCATTGCCGAGTGCGGCAGCGAAACCGACTTTGCGTTTGTTCCCACCCTTGCATCGCTGTTCGGAAAGCCGTATCTTATAGCCTTTTCATGCGGCGACCTTATGTGGGGAAATCCGAAATAGTGCGGAGATTTTCCGCAAAAATTTCAGAATAAAACTTCTTTGCTGTTTTTGCCGTCGCAAAGACACGAGCGGCGTTTGGCGGGACGCGGAATTATAAGACTTATGTGCTTATTCAAAACTTTTACGTTAAGTTTGCCGCCGAAACCGCGTTCGCCGTCGAAATTCCATATTATATCGTCCGATACGTCTATTGCAAATTCCGAAAGACTGTACGTGCTCATTTTTCTGCTTTTGGTGAGCCGCTTGAATCCGCGCGTAAAAACCTTTAAAGCCGAAGTTAAATATCGCAAATGCCGCGACGATTCGAGTTCACGCTTTTTGGGCTTTTCGTGTACTATTATAACTTCTGCTTTTCCGTCGTCCACGTAACCGCCCGAGTTTACGGGCATGCCCGCCACGCTTCTGCCGTTCATAATCATTATCATAACCGCGGTGGATTTTTGCGTTTTTCCTTCCGCGTCGAAATTAACCTCGTATTCTTCGAATATAAGGTCTTTTTTAATCGCTTCTACGGCATACGCTATTTTGCCGAGTTTGTTCTTTTCGCTTTGTTTGGCCGTATACGAGCACGCCGTAAGACCGCCGCTGCATGCAACATACATTGCATAGCCGTCGTTTACCCTCATTACGTCCAAAGAATACGCTCCGCCTTCGGTTATGTTTTTCACCGCGCCGCGCAAACCGAGCGGAATGCCCACGCTGCGGGCAACGTCGTTTACCGTACCCGTGGGAATATATCCCAAAACAGGTCGGTTTTCGCGCTCGCCGAGTCCCGTAACCACTTCGTTAAACGAGCCGTCGCCTCCCGCAAATACAAGCACGTCGTACACACCGCACGCCTCGCCCGCCTTTGCCGCAAGCTCGCCCTGCCCGCGCGTTGCGTAAACATCCACCTCGCCGAATCGCTCGATTAGCTTTTTTACTATATAATCCTTTTTCTTTTCGGCAATTCGTTTGCCGCTTACGGGATTGTATAAATATAAACATCTCATAACGGTTTGTCCGATTTGTCTTTTTGTTTTTATTACACGCTTTTATACGCAGATTATTTAACGCTTTTTATAAGGTCTTCGAGCGGCTTTAAATCTATGCAGTCGACCTGTTCTATCCGTCCTTCGTCGGCAAGACGCGCAACTTCGGGATTAACGGGTATTCGCATAACGGGTTTAATGTCAAGCCGCGCCGCCGTTTTCTCGAATTCGCTTTTTCCGAATATTTCAAGTTTCTTGCCGCAATCCGGGCATACGTAATAGCTCATGTTTTCCACAAGTCCGAGAACGGGTATTTTCATCATTTTCGCCATGTTCACCGCTTTTTCCACTATCATGGAAACAAGCTCTTGCGGCGACGTAACTATTATTATGCCGCTTACGGGAATGCTCTGAAACACGGTAAGCGGAACGTCGCCCGTTCCCGGCGGCATATCTATAAACATAAAGTCCACATCGCCCCATATAACGTCGGTCCAAAACTGCTTGACCGCACCCGAAATAACAGGACCGCGCCACACCACAGGCTCGGTTTCGTTTTCGAGCAGAAGATTGAGCGACATTATTTCCGCCCCGCCGTTGCTTACTGCGGGAAAAAGTCCCATTTCGCTACCCGTGGCTTTTTCGGTTATGCCGAACATTTTGGGAGTAGACGGACCCGTAATATCCGCATCCAAAACCGCAGTGCGATAACCCAGCCTCTCGCTTGCAACAGCCGCAAGCGCGGTTACCATGGATTTACCCACGCCGCCTTTGCCGCTTACAACGGCTATTACTTTTCCTATATTACTGCCCTCGTGCGGAGCGGCGTGCATATCCGTACTTTTACGCGAACTGCAAGTTTCGCCGCAGCTGCCGCAATCATGATTACAATCTGACATATTCAAACCTCACGCAAATTTTTCGATATTGATATTATCTGCAAAACATTATACACTCATTCCGCTTTAAAATCAATCGAAAACCCGCCGACGGCGTTAAAAAGTTGATATAATCGGCTCATTGTGCTAAAATAGAAAAGAACCTACGTATTTGCCGATTCTTTTAAATGCAAACAGCACGCCTTTTACAAAAGGTCGGAAAGTTTGATTCCGCTTAAATAGTTTATTATAACGCTGTTTAAACCGCGCCACATTGGAAGCGTTTTGCATATATCGCTTCGGTTGCACGCGGGTGCGCCCTCTTTAAGACACGCTATCGGCGCAAGCGTCCCTTCGGTGGGAAGCAAAATTTCCGCCACCGTGTATTCCTCGGCGCTCTTTGTAAGGCGGTATCCCCCGCCCTTGCCTCGAACGCCGATAAGCATGTTTTCGCGGGTGAGTATTACGAGTATTCCCTCTAAGTATTTTTCCGAAATCTGTTGGCGGTCGGCAATGTCTTTAAGCGGTATAAATCCTGTTGCCTTCTGATTTTTGGCAATGTCAATCATTACGCGCAGTGCATATCTTCCTCTCGTTGAAATCATATTTTCACCTCTTACTTCGTTTCGTTTATCTTTAATAACCGTATTGTAACGCAAAATTTCGAAAAAATCAAGTAAACTGCACTTAAACCCATTGACAAAGTAGGATAACTATCATATAATTTTATAAAACCTATCGTTTTAATATGTTTATAGACATAAAACAAAAAAGGAGTATATCACAATGGCTGTTTACAAATCCGCCGACGAACTAATCGGCAACACCCCTCTGCTCGAACTTACTCACATAGAAAAAGCGCACGGTTTAAAAGCGAAAATTTTAGCTAAACTCGAATACTTCAATCCCGCAGGTTCGGTTAAAGACCGTATTGCGAAAGCTATGATAGAAGACGCCGAACAAAGCGGAAAATTAAAAAAAGGCTCGGTTATAATCGAACCCACAAGCGGCAACACCGGCATAGGACTTGCCGCGGTGGGCGCGGCAAAGGGATACCGGGTTATACTCACAATGCCCGAAACCATGTCGGTCGAACGCCGCAATCTTATAAAAGCCTACGGCGCCGAAATAGTTTTAACCGAAGGCGCAAAAGGAATGAAGGGTGCGATTGCGAAAGCCGACGAACTTGCCGCCCAAATCGACGGCGGAATAATACTCGGGCAATTCGTTAATCCCGCAAACCCCGAAATCCACCGCAAAACCACGGGACCGGAAATTTACGACGATACCCGCGGCAAAGTCGATATATTCGTTGCGGGCGTAGGTACGGGCGGTACGATTACGGGTGTAGGCGAATATCTTAAAGGCAAAATAAAAAATCTGAAAGTTGTTGCCGTCGAACCCGAAACTTCGGCGGTGCTCTCGGGAGAAGCTGCGGGCGCGCACAAAATTCAGGGAATAGGCGCGGGATTTGTGCCGAAAGTACTCAACACCGAAATATACGACGAGATTATAGCCGTAAGCAACGACGACGCATTCAATTCGGGCAAAGAAGTAGGAAAAACGGAAGGCGTGCTTGTGGGCATTTCGTCGGGCGCGGCGCTTTTTGCGGCAATAAAGCTTGCCGAGCGCAAAGAAAACGAAGGGAAAACAATAGTTGTCATATTCCCCGACACGGGCGACAGATATTTGTCTACGCCTTTATTCCAAGACTGACCGAATATAAAAAACTCCCCCGCTCTTTCATGTGCGAGGGAGTTTTTTAAAACGATTATTATTTGCTGTACTTATCCTCGTCGCTCCACGAGTACATTTTTCTGAGCTCCGCTCCCACCTTTTCAAGCGGGTGCTCGGACTCTAAGCGACGCTTTGCGTTAAAGTGAGCGCGTCCGTTATTGTTCTCGGCAATCCAAGCGGAAGCAAACGTGCCGTCTTGAATTTCTTCGAGCACCTTTTTCATTTCTTTTTTCGTTTCGTCGGTGATAATGCGCTTGCCTATCTGATAGTCGCCGTATTCCGCCGTGTCGGAAATCGAGTAGCGCATAAATCCGAATCCGCCCCGATAAATAAGGTCTACTATAAGTTTCATTTCGTGTATACACTCGAAGTACGCGTTCTGAGGGTCGTAACCCGCCTCGCAAAGAGTTTCGAAGCCCGCCTTCATAAGCGCGGTTACGCCGCCGCAAAGAACGGCTTGTTCGCCGAACAAATCGGTTTCGGTTTCGCATTTAAAGGTGGTTTCGAGTACTCCCGCACGCGCGCCGCCTATTCCCGCCGCATAAGCAAGCGCAATCTGCAACGCCTTACCCGTGTAGTTCTGTTCTATCGCCACCAAACAGGGAACGCCCTTGCCCTCCAAATATTCGCTCCTTACGGTGTGGCCCGGTCCTTTGGGCGCAATCATAAATACGTCTACGTTTGCGGGGGGCACTATTTGCTTGAAGTGGATGTTAAAGCCGTGCGCAAACGCAAGAGCTTTACCCTCGGTAAGATTCGGCTCGATAGCCTCGCGGTAAAGCTTGGCCTGACGCTCGTCGGGCGTAAGCATCATAATAACGTCGGCTTTTTTTGCGGCGTCGGAAGCCGTCATAACGGTAAGACCCGCCTTTTCGGCAACCTGCCAACTCTTAGAGCCGTTGTATAATCCCACAATCACTTTCACTCCGCTTTCGTGCAAGTTCAGAGCGTGAGCATGTCCCTGCGAGCCGTACCCTATTATCGCAACCGTTTTTTTCTTTAAATATTCTAAATTGCAATCTTGCTGATAATAAATTTTAGCCATTATATAAAATCCTCCGAGATTATAAATTGCGAATATTTCAATAATTATAACCGTCGAACGCCGATTTGTCAATTTATTTGACTTAAAACAGGGCATAAAATAATTTACAAGCGCAACAAACTATGTTATAATTGTGTAAACAATAAAATAAGGAGGTAAAAACACATGGCAAAAAAAGGAGATTACTTCGGACTCGCTTATATAGTAAGCGTTATATTGGCGATTATCCCCGTTACTTCGTGGATTTGCGGTTTTATCACACGTTTCTCGGAGGGCAAAATCGTTGCCGGTATAATCCGTCTGATTTTCGGTTTCACTATCGTTTGGTTGCTTGACCTTATCCTTATGCTTTTCACCAAGCACATTCTTCGTTTACTTCCGGTTTAATAAGGCATTACCGAAATGCGGCGCACTCGTTTAAGTGCGCCGCTTTTTTTATACAAATCCGCACATATCCCGCCCACGCAAAAATCAACATTGACATTTTACCTTAAATATGGTATACTTGCAATAAGTTTAGGAAGCATATTTCAATATAATGAGGTGAAAATGAGAGGAACTTTCGGTATTATCCTCAGTATTGTAAAAGCGAGCGAAATACGCAACGACCCCGAAAGACGTAAAAATACCGTGAGATTCGGAGTTTTTTCCGTTATCTACGCCGTGATTGCCGTACCGCTCGCATGTCTTATGCTTATATTCCCCTCTCTTATGCAAGGCAGCGGCGCATTGCTCGTTATATTCAACATAGCAATTCTTTTAATCGGCGCGGGCGGAAGTATTATATGCCTGCTGCAATCTCTTTTTAATTTCATTTTGCAAGTCACCATCAACCGCAAACCCGTTACGTGGATTGCGCTTGCCGTATTTGCAATATGTACGGCGGCAAGCATTTATATTGCAGTGTACGCGCTCTCTTTGATTTAATCGCGTTGTTTATTCGCGCTCCCTTTTCAGATTGCGCAAGGCAGATTAAAAACAAAAACCGAATACGGGTGCTCTCCCGCGTTCGGTTTTTTTGCGTTTCTTTTTTGTTCGTTATCCGTTGTATGTTTCCGCTTTATGGGTTAAGCTTGCTACTGTTTCAGCTCGGCGGCAAGAGCCTTTATTTGCGTAGCCGCACTCTCGTCGGGCGCGGAATTTACCGTAACCGCAGTATTGCAGAAGGTCATATCTTTAAAGTTCTCGAACGCCGCTTTCATTGACTTTGCGGCTATGGGCGCCCAACTTCCGTTCTGAATAAATCCCGCCTTGCGACCGCCGTAATTCTTTGTCTTCAATCGGTTTATGAATGCGTCCATACACGGCATTATGCCGCCGTCGTAAGTAATGCTTGCCGCAACGAGAGCGGAATACTTAAACGCGCTCGACACCGCATACGACGCGTCACAGCGGCTCAAATCGATTGTTTCGTTTTTAACTCCGAGCTTATCGAGTTCGCAAGCCAAAAGTTTTGCCGCGGAAGCCGTATTGCCGTAAACCGAAGCATACGCAATCAGAACTCCGTTTTCTTCCGGCTTATATAAGCTCCACGTATTGTATTTGTCAATATAGTAATTAAGGTTGTCGCTAAGAACGGGTCCGTGCAACGGGCATATGGTTTTTATGTTTAAAGCCGACGCCTTTTTAAGCACGGTCTGCACGGGCGCGCCGTATTTGCCCACAATGTTTATATAATATCTGCGAGCTTCGTCGAGCCAATCTTCGCCGCACGAAAGCGCGCCGAATTTTCCGAACGCGTCGGCACTGTACAGTACCCCCGCGGTCTTGTCGAACGCCATCATAACCTCGGGCCAATGCACCATGGGAGCAAACACGAACGTCAACACGTGACTGCCCAAAGTCAGCTCGTCGCCCTCTTTAACGGTAAGCTTGTCGGAAACGATTTCGCCGTAAAACTTTTCTATAAAGGCAAAAGTTTTTTCGTTGCCCACAACCGTTGTTTTGGGATACTTTTTCAGAAACGCGGGCAGACTTGCCGAATGGTCGGGTTCTACGTGCAACACGATAATATAATCGGGTTGTCTTTCCCCGAGCGCAACACTAAGGTTATTCAGCCACTCGTCCGTTTTTCGACCGTCTACCGTATCGAACACCGCCACCTTTTTATCGAGGCAAACATACGAGTTATACGAAACTCCGTTCGGCACAACGTACTGCCCCTCGAACAAGTCCAAGTCGGTATCGTCGGTGCCTATATACTTAATATCTTTGCAAACTTCAAACATAACTTCACCCTCTCAAAATTCAATACGGCTATATAATACACGATTTGCATTTATAAGTCAACCTCGGAATATAACGAATTTTTCGCCGCATCGGTGTATTTTTTTACAAATTCGGATTTCGCGTCGGTGTAGGCATCTCGGTTATGCTCATATTTTTTCCAAAGCCGCAGTTTTAAATTCTCATACTCTTTTGCGATTTCGGGATGAGCGTTTAAGTAGTCCCTGAAATATATTTCGTCGGTATCGCCTTTTAATCTTAAATGTAAATGGAACACCTTTTCGGCAAATCCGTTTTCGGTATAGCCTTTGTTAAGAGATATTCGGTTGCCGCGCTCCGACATAATAATATATCCGTTTTTACTCAATATCTCGGCGTTTCTTTTAATACACTCGCCCGATTCGGCAACAACCAAAATATCTATTATCGGCTTTGCCGTAATTCCGCAAACGGCGGTACTCCCTATATGGTGATACTCGGTATCGGGCGGCAATATGCTTTTTAAATGCTCCGCTTCCTCCCCGAACCACTCCGTCCAACAATCGTTGTGCGGGGTCAGCACAACGGGAAACAGCCGCCACAGTTCTTCGAGCGTCATATCGCACAACCGTTTCTTTTCCATGATTTGTCACCTTTTGAAATCTACTTTGCCGTTTATTAAAAATATTATTTAAGCACCAACGCTTTCTTGGGGCAGAAATCGGAACATTTACCGCATCTTACGCATTTATCGTGATTTATTACAGGCGCATCGAATCCGTTTTGCGAAAGCGCGCCCACAGGACACACTTTAACGGCAGGACAAGAATGGTTTTGCGGACAATTATTCTTAATCAAACTAAGCGTTTTAATCATATTAACTGATTGTCTTGTTTACAATAAAGTTTTCGATTTTTTCTTTATCGACTTTATGTTTGTCGCAAAGATGCTTACGCGCACGGTTACAGATATAATAACGATAGGCTTTGCCGTTTTGGCTTGTTCCCGAATAAGCCGTCATCAATGCACCGCACTTGCCGCAATAAAGATGAGTTGTAAGAAGATAGTCATTCTCGTCCTTATGGGCGGCGGGCGCAATAGAGTGTTTCTGTATCGTGGATTGAACCTTTTCAAATAAGCCTTTATCGATTATGGCGGGGATAGCATCTTCTAACACGATTCCCGAATGACGATATTCGCCGATATATGTACGGTTGGAAAGCATATACAAAACACTATTGTAGGCGATTAACTTTCCGTCTGCGCGGCGAAGTCCCTTTAATCTTAAAAAGTCATAAATTTCTTTTGCGGTCTTTCCGTCTGCGCACATCTGGAAAGCGAGTGCAACGATAGGGGCGGCTTCTTCGTCTATGACAAGCCGATGGTCGACGACCTTATAACCGAAAGGAATTGCGCCGCCGTTCCATTTGCCCTTTAATGCGTTTTCTCTGAATCCGCGCTTTACGTTTTGAGAGAGATTGGCGGAATAATATTCCGCCATAGCTTCTATCATCGATTCAAGGATAATACCTTCGGGACCGTCCGAGATATTCTCTTTTACGGAGATGATTTTAACGCCGTTCTTGCGTAAAGTGTAGCGGTAGAAAGCGGAGTCGTAGCGACTGCGGGCAAATCTGTCTAATTTCCATACGAGAACAACGTCAAATAGCTTTTTGCTGCTGTCGGCTATCATTTTCTGAAAGTCGGGGCGGTCATCGGTTTTAGCTGAATAAGCTCTATCTATGTACTGCCCGACAATTTCTATATCGTTGTATTTCGCGTATTCGTTACAATCCCGAAGTTGCCCTTCGATACTTTCTTCACGCTGATTGTCACTTGAATAGCGGGCGTATATAACTGCTTTCATTAGAGGATTTTAATAGTATTCCTTTACAAACGTATTAATTAATGTATTTGATTCGGTTACGTTGGAGAGTAGGAATCTCAATCCTTGTTCATTTAAAGAATCAAGCAAGTCAAGTAAATCTTTCTCATCCAATTCAGACCAGAAGGTGTTGTAAGGAGCATCTGTAATTAAATAGGGAGGGTCAAAGTAAAACAGAGCTGTTTCATCAAAGCCTTCATATAATGTCTGAGTCCGGAAATCACTATTGCTGAATGTAATATGCTTATTATGAATTGCTTTACAATAATCAACTGTACGTTTGCGTAAAGATACTACGAAATCAACCTTCCCTACGGGTATATTAAATTCGTCTTTGCCATTGAAGCGCAAGTAGTGGTTGAACCCGTAAATGATAAGAGTAAATAATTTTGATATGTCTTTGTCCCTGTTATAGTCAAATTTTAATCTGTTGAATGCCTCTCGGTTATAGTGTGAAAGCCCTTCATGTTTGAGTTCAATATACTGATTGCGCCCTTCATAGAACGTGTTGGTTAACCCATACTGTCTGATAATCTCGTCTGTTCTTTCAATAATCCTTTCCGCTTCGTTTTGACAAAAGAATTCTATTAAATCCAAGATATAATGGTTAGTATCATTCAGATATACTTGTTCAATGTTAGATGCAAACGATAAGATAGCACTACCACAAAAGATCTCGTGAATAGAAGTTGTACCCTGTGGAATAAATTGAAGCAACCTATCAACAATACGAGACTTGTTGCCCTGATAGTTTATTGGTGAATATAGCATTGTAACCGTTCCATTGCCTTACGATAAAATTCTTCGTTTAATTCTGAGCCTATAAAAATTCTATTATGTTTGAGACATGCTTCGGCTGTCGTGCCTGATCCTGTAAATAGGTCAAGCACAACATCGTTTTCATTTGTGTGTACCTGCAAAATATCTTCAATAAGTTTTAGCGGTTTTTGAGTGGGGTGTAGTCTTTTTTTACTTGCTACACTTGGACATTTATATATAGGGCGAAGGTAGGAAGTCCCTTCCGGTTTATTAAAAGTCCATTTGCCGCCGTCTTTTACTGCCCAAATCGCAAGTTCAAAATCTCCAACGTATCGCCTATCAGTATTGCGAGGCATAGGGTTTGGCTTAACCCATCTTATAACGTCTTTCATAGAGAATCCTTGATTATCTAATTCTTCTACAATATATGAGAAGTTCTTCCAATCATTGAATACGATAATAGTACCCCCGTCCTTGATAAGAGGCGCACAAAGTCGAATCCATTCCTTTTGGTCAAAGTTGTAATCCCAATCACCATAGTCCATTCCGGCTCTGCCCATATTGCTAAAGCCAAGCTGATGCTTTCTGCTAACCCCATAAGGGGGATCAGTTATAACTGCATCAATCTTAATTTTCTGTTCGGCTAATTCTTTGAGCAAATCTTTGTAATCACAATTCTTAAAAATAAATTTATCCATAACTCTTTACCCAATAAATTGTTTTAAGTATAGCACAATATATATGACAAATATTGTCATATATTTAAAATTAATCTTCAATATTTAAATTATTTTTTATGCAAAAATCATGGAAAGCCTTTTGACCGTCATAATTCGGTTCGCAAAGTCCGCGTTCCCATCGGTTGATAGTAGCGAAAGATACTCCAAGTTCCTTTGCAAACTTCTCTTGACTTAAATACATTTGTAATCTTGCAGATTTAATCTTTTCAGCGAATGTCATAATAAACCTCTAACAAAGTATAGCAGTATTATAACATATCTATTCATATATTGCAACAAGACGCACATTAAAACTTTCGACAAAAACTATCAAAATTTGCAAACATTTGTTTCAATAAACTATTGACTTGCCATTTAACTTGTGATACAATATATAACATACTACAGTAGTGTAATGAGTGGTGTTGTACCCTTCGGGGTGGGAGTTCTGCGGTGGACGTTAAAGAGTTCGTCCACAGGAAGCAGAAGGTTTTGGGCGGTAGAGCCGCCTGTGCCTTAGCTTACGGATGAAGCGTAGGTTTTGTTTTTATACGCAAAATTCGTGAGACGTGATAGGCTTTTATCGTTGTACAGTTTTGTATGACAACGAGTGCAACCGGAGTTATCCGAGATCTCTTTGTTAGCGATAAGTCGGATAGCGTTGATAGTCTATTTTGTGTTACAAATTTTTCGGTTAAAGAGTATCTTTTGAGCTAAAACTATGCAAACAATTCAATAGAATGGCTAACCACCATAGAGCAA
>CAMUAL010000030.1 GCA_947086925.1 uncultured Clostridia bacterium | reverse complement strand
AGGGAATAGAGCAGGGTAAACAGCTTAGCGAAGAAGAATTTTCGCGCTTGTTATACACTTGCGACATGCCCGACCCCGATATTATAGTGCGCACCGGCGGAGAATTTCGTCTTAGCAATTTTATGCTTTATCAATGCGCTTACAGCGAACTTTTCTTTACGGATATTCTGTGGCCGGATTTCAATAAGAAACATTTAATTAAAATTCTTAACGACTTTTCACAGCGCGAGCGCAGGTACGGAAAAATCAAAACATGAAAACACGTTCTATAACAGCTATATTTATTGCGTTGGTTTACGTAGGAACCGTTTTATTGTCGATATATGTAAACGACATTTTTTTCGATGTGTTCGTTTTAATGATAGCGGTAGGCGGCAGTTTGGAAGTGTGCCGAGCGATAGGCAAACGCTATTCTCAACCAATCGATTTAATCGTTGTTTTATATGCGTTTTTGGGATATATTGCGTTTTACTTTATAGAAAAATATGCCGGCGAAGGTTTGGGTGTAGCGGGTTACTTCGGTGTGCTTGCCTTAATGGTGGCAATCTGCTTTATTTACTGCGGAGCAAGCAAGCATAAAACAATACGCAACGCAACTTCTACGTTGCTTGCTATGATTTATCCCGTTACAATACTGTCGTACATGCTCGGCTTGAACTACTTTTACACGTCGTATCGCATAAGCGCGATTTTACTTGTATTTATCGTTCCTTGCTTAACCGACACTTTTGCGTATCTTGTAGGGTCGCTTCTTAAAGGTCCTAAGCTTTGCCCCAAAATCAGCCCGAAAAAGACGGTTTCGGGGGCAATAGGAGGAATTATAGGCGGAGTAGGCGGCGCAATGATTGTTTACGCGCTTGCGAAGTTCGAACTTTTAAACGCGTCTTTATTTGCGAGCGGAACGGTGAAAAACGTAATTCACTTTTTAATGCTCGGATTTTTCGCTTCGGTGTTCGACCAAATAGGCGACTTGATAGCCTCGTATTTAAAGCGCAGATGCGGCATTAAAGATTACGGAAATATTCTTCCCGGTCACGGAGGCGTTCTCGACCGAATCGACGGCATGATGATGAGCGCGGTTATAATATATATTTACATGAGTTTTCTTATGGTTTAACGGTTATGAGAAAAATTGCGATTATAGGCAGTACCGGTTTTATAGGGCGACAGGCACTGCAAATAATAGAAAAGTACCCCGACTTATTCAAGGTGGTTGCTCTTACCGCAAATGTAAACGCCGACCTTTTGATTTCGCAAGCAAAAAAATTTAAACCCGAATATGCGGGAATTTGCGGCGTAGAATATTATAACACGGTTAAATCCGCACTCGATTGTAAAGTCGGTGCGGGTGACGAGTGTCTTACGGATGCCGTAATGTGCGATTGCGACGTTGTGCTTGTGTCGGTAGTGGGGTGCGCGGGACTTAAAAGCGTGCTTACCGCAATCGATTGCGGAAAAACGGTTGCGCTTGCAAACAAAGAGTCGCTTGTAGCGGCGGGAGAGCTCGTAACAAAGAGAGCAAAAGAGAAGGGCGTAAGTATTCTGCCCGTAGACAGCGAGCACTCCGCAATTTGGCAGTGTTTGGCTTGCGGAAAAAAGAGCGAAGTTTCGAGGATAATACTTACTGCAAGCGGCGGTCCGTTTTACGGCAGAAAGCGCAACGAGCTTAAATCGGTAACGCCCGAAGAAGCCGTAAATCACCCGACATGGAAAATGGGTAAAAAGATTTCGGTTGACAGTGCCACCATGATGAATAAAGGACTCGAAATAATCGAGGCTCGGTGGCTGTTCGACACAATGAACATAGATTACGTAATTCATCCGCAAAGCATTATACACTCTATGGTAGAGTATTGCGACGGCGCGGTTATGGCTCAGCTTTCGTCGCCCGATATGCGTTTACCCATTCAGCTTGCTTTTACTTATCCCGAGCGTATGGAGTCCGACGTAAAACCTTTGCCGCTTAGCGGCAACCTTACGTTTTTGCCGCCCGACGAACAGGTTTTTACTTTGCCGAAACTCGCAAAATACAGTTTGTCGCTCGGTAAAAACGCATCGTGTATACTTAACGCCGCAAACGAGGCGGCTGTCTCGTTGTTTTTAAACGGCAAAATAGAATTTACGGATATAAGCGAAATAGTGGAAAAAACTTTAATTAAAGCAAATTTCAAAGACTGCATAAGTTACGAAGAAATTATAGACGTACACAACGAAATTTTCGATAAACTGATGACGGACTATAAATAAACACGGAGTAGGTTTTGGCTACGTTTCTTTACATTCTGCTTGCAATAGTAATCTTACTGATAATGGTTATAATTCACGAATTCGGTCATTACATTGCGGGTAAAATATTAAAATTCAAAATCAATGAATTTTCGGTAGGGTTCGGTCCCAAGCTTTTCAGCAAGAAAAAGAAAAACGGCGAAGTGGTATCTTTGCGACTTTTTCCGCTAGGCGGATTTTGCGCGTTCGAGGGCGAAACCGAAAAGAGCGATAATCCCGATGTGCGTTCGTTTGTTGACGAAAAGCCGTGGAAACGCATAATTGTATTGCTTGCGGGCGGAGTGTTTAATCTGCTTTCGGCGGTAATTTTTTCGTTTCTGTTTATTTTAATCGTAGGTTATGCCGTGCCGGAGGTTACGCAGGTTTATAAAGCCGAAACGGGCAGTCCGTATTGCGCGCTACAAGATGGCGACAGGATTATCAAGGTCGACGACGGCAAAATAGGCGTTATGCATGCGTTCGAAGATTATGCCGCAAAACTTAAACTCGGCGATGAGGTTACGGTAACCGTTTTGCGCGACGGCGAAACGATTACAGTCCCTCTTACAGTTCAATCGGTGGTATCGGGCAACGGCGAAAGCTATAACGGTTTCGGTTTCGAATCTACCCGCATATATGAAAACGGAAACGCGGGCGACGCATTTATTTACTGCATACCGTTTACGGGCAAAATGGCATGGACGATATTAGGCAGCTTTTTCAAGCTTATTACGGGTAAGGTTTCGGTGACTAACCTTACGGGGCCTGTGCGCACCGTTACAATGATGGCAAGCGTATCCGCGGCAAATTGGCGGAATATCTTTTTGCTTTTGCCGCTCATTGCCGCAAACTTAGGCATATTCAATCTTCTGCCTATACCCGCTCTTGACGGCTCTAAGGTAATATTTACGATAATAGAGTGGATTCGCGGTAAACCCGTAAATCGCACGGTTGAAAATTATATTCACACGATAGGATTGATTGCACTGTTTGCGTTTGTAATAATAGTGGATATAGTGGGTTTTGTTTTGGCGTAGAGGAGGCAAAATTTGCATACTACAAGAAAAATCAAGGTGGGCAATGCGTTTATAGGGGGTGGCGCGCCCGTAACCGTTCAGTCCATGACCAACACACGCACTTCCGATACGGAGTCTACACTCGGTCAGATTAACGAACTTAAAAACGCAGGGTGCGACATAGTGCGTATTGCGGTTTGCAACAGTGACGACGTTGATTCGTGCCGCAAGATAATAGGCAGAACCGACGTGCCGCTTGTCGCGGATATTCAGTTCGATTATAAGCTTGCCGTTGCATGCAGTGACATAGGTTTCGATAAAATCAGATTCAATCCGGGAAATATAGGTTCGGACGAAAACGTCAAGTCGCTTGTACATGCTTGTAAGGCGAACGGCACCCCCATAAGAGTAGGCGTAAATTCGGGTTCACTCGATAAAGATATTCTGAATAAATACGGGAGAACGGCACGCGCATTGTGCGTAAGCGCGTTGTCGCATGTAAAACTTTTGGAAAAATTCGGATTTTACGATACGGTTATTTCGGTAAAATCGTCCGACGTAAGGCTGTGCGTAGATGCCTATCGGAAGCTTCACGAAAAATGCGATTATCCGCTTCACCTCGGAATAACGGAAAGCGGAGCAAAAACCGCGGGAATAGTAAAATCGTCAATAGGAATAGGGGCTCTTTTGCTCGACGGAATAGGCGACACAATCAGAGTTTCGCTTACGGGCAACCCCGTTGAAGAAGTTAAAGCGGCAAAGCTCATTTTACAGTCTGCTGGACTCCGTAGCGGTTGCGAAATAGTTTCTTGTCCCACTTGCTCGCGGTGCAACATAAATTTATCCGAAATATACGATGAAGTGGCAAAGTTGCTCGAATCCGTAACCGTTCCGCTTAAAGTGGCCGTTATGGGTTGTGTGGTAAACGGTCCGGGTGAAGCGTCCGACGCCGATTTGGGCGTGGCAGGAGGACTCGGGAAGTCCGTAATATTTTCGCACGGACGTATTTTGAAAACCGTAGCAAACGAGAATATTATTACCGAACTGAAAATGCTAATAGACGAAGCCGTTAAGGACTGACTTACTTTATGGAAAAAGTGCTTGCAAAATTCAACGAAATAACCGAAAATAAGTTTGATTTTATCAAGCTTTCGTCGGTTAATGTGAATGTACGTAAATGCACTTGCGATTTCAATTTTATATATCCCGCCGATAAAGAAGCTCTTATACTCGCCAAGCGCGAATTTATAGAAAACACTTTTAAAAAGCTGATTAAAAGCACCGCCGAAGTGAACATAAAGCTTAAAAAAAGCCATTTCGATTTCGATTTTTTCAAAGCCGACTTGTTTGCGTTTTTATCGGAATATCCCATGCTTTGCGGAAGTCTTACCGATAAAGACGTGATTTGCGAAAAGTCGGAAGGGGGTTACGTAATAAAACTCATATTACAGCAAAGTGTGTACGATTACTGCATAACGCAGAAAATTCAGTCGGCTATCGACGACTATTTAAGCGTTGCATTTTGCGAAGATATACGTTGCGAACTCGAATCAACGGGGGCAACGAATATCGTGGAAACCGAAATCAAACCCGCCGCAAGCAGTTATATTTTGGATCGTCCCGACGAAGGCAGGTTGATTCGACCGCAAAACGTAGAGGAATTTATAGGAAAAATAATATACGAGCCTGCGGGATACATACAAGACGTTACTGCGCCCAAAGAGAGCGCGGTGCTTTGCGGAACGCTCTCGAAAATATATGAGCAGATGCGTAAACCGAAAGAGGGCGAACAGGAATCGAACAGAAAGTTTTTCAAGTTTTCGATAGAAGATTTTTCGGGTAGTATATCGTGCGTTTACTTTCCGAATAAAAAGACGGTGGAACTGTTTCCTACTCTTAAAGTCGGACAACAGATAATAGCGCGCGGCAAGGTTGAGGAAGATACTTATCGCGGCGGAGGCGCAAAATCGTTTATGGTGCGCGATATAAGCTTGTGCACTCTGCCCGCCGATTTGGTTCCCAACCGCAGACGCAGGCGAGTACCCGATGCGTACGTTCATGTTTTCCCGCAAAAGTATGTAGAGGAAAAGCAGTATTCGCTTTTCGATTCCGGAGCGGCGAAGTCCGTTCCCAAGTTTATGAAAGATAAAACTTTTGTCGTTTTCGATATTGAAACGACTGGATTTAACACCGAAAGCGATAAAATTATAGAGATAGGCGCGGTTAAGGTTGAAAACGGCAAAGTTACCGAAACTTTTTCCACTTTCATAGACCCGTGCGAACCTATTCCCGAGCGCATAATAAAGCTTACTCATATAGAAGATTCCGACGTTAAGGGGCAACCTCACATAGAGGATGTTCTGCCCGATTTTTACAAGTTTACCGACGGAAGCATAATGGTGGGGCAGAATGTGCAGTTCGACCACGGTTTTATACGTGCTTACGGAGAACCTCTCGGAATCTATTTCGACAACAATTTAATGGATACGTTATCGCTTGCCAAAACTTATTGCCCCGGACTTAAAAATTACAAGTTGGGTACTCTCGTAAAGCATTTCGGTGTGGAAAACAAGGGAGCGCACCGCGCTATATTCGACGCGTGGGCGACAATGGAAGTTTTCACCAAATTGGCGGAAAAACTGTAATAAATCGCTTGCATATTTTTTAATATTGTGTTAAACTTATAGTAGCTTAAAATTCGATGCATTGAGAGTGGATTTCGGTCCGCTCTCAACTTCATGTAAAGGACTTTTTAAATTGACGGTAGCCGAAAAAACAAGAGAGGCGGTTACGCCCGTAATAGAAAAGCTCGGATTCGAGGTAGTAGATGTAGAATACGTCAAAAAACCCGAAGGAATGACGCTTACGGTTTATATCGATATTCCGCGCGGAGTTACGATAGACGACTGCGAAACGGTGCATAATGCGGTTAATCCCGTAATCGACGAACTTGACCCTACGGGAAACGACGCGCCGTATATTTTCAACATTTCTTCGCCGGGGCTCGACCGTCCGTTTAAAACTCAACGCGACTTCGAACGCAACTACGGCAAAGAAGTGGAAGTCAAACTTTATGCGCCGCTCAGAGGCAAAAAAGTTTATGAAGGCGTTTTAATCGAAAAAGCAGCCAACTCGGTAAAAATTTCTACTCCTTCCGGCGACGAAAGCATAGAGGATACTCGGATTGCTTTTGTCAGACCGTTGGTAAGATTTGATTAAAGTGGAGGAATCACTCAAATGGTAAGTAAAGATTTTTTTCTGGCTCTTGACGAACTCGAAAGAGAGAAAAGAATTAAAAAATCGGTGTTCATCGAGGCTCTCGAAACCGCGCTTGTTATAGCTTACAAAAAGCATACCGGCACAAGCAAAGCGATAGACGTTAAGCTTCTTCCCGAAAGAAACACCATAAAGATATATGCGTATCAGACGGTTGTGGAGCAGGTAGAAGAAAAGGAAACGCAAATCAGTCTTGAAGATGCGCGCCTTATAAACCGCAAATACAAAATCGGCGATACCGTGTCGGAAGAAATTTCCGCTCGTGATTTCGGACGTATAGCGGCTCAGACCGCAAAGCAGGTAATAATGCAGAAGCTTCGCGAAGTCGAAGGTGAGCTTGCATACAGCGAACTCAGTCAGAAAGAAGACGAGCTTGTTACGTGCGTAGTGCGCCGTTTGGAAGGCAAGAACGTATACGTTGAAATCAATAAGCTCGAAGCGGTTCTCATGCCGCAGGATCAGGCACCCAACGATAAATTCTCTGTGGGCGATAAAATCAAGGTTTTCGTAAAGAAAATCAAAACCGGACCCAAGGGACCGCAAATTATAGTGTCGCGCACGGTAGCCGGATTCGTAAAGCGTTTGTTCGAAATCGAGGTTCCCGAAATCGCGGCGGGACTTGTGCAGATAAAAGCCATTGTGCGTGAAGCGGGCTATCGTACAAAAATGGCAGTGTACAGCGAAGATAAAGACATCGACGCCGTGGGCGCATGCGTAGGCAACCGCGGCATGCGTGTAAATGCGATTGTTTCGGAACTCGGCGGTGAAAAAATCGATATAATACATTGGTGCCCCGATATTTTGGAATTTATCGCCCGTGCGCTCAGCCCCGCAAAAGTAGTTATGGTTCAGGTGAACGACGAAGAAAAAACCGCAAAAGCCGTGGTTATGGACGATATGCTCAGTCTTGCAATCGGCAAAGACGGTCAGAACGCGCGTCTTGCGGCGCGTCTTACCGGTTGGAAGATAGACGTTAAACCTTATTCGTCACTCATGAAAGAAGAAGCCGAAGAAACCGTCGAATCCGAAGCGGAAGCCGAGGCGGTTCAGACCGCACCCGCACCTACCGTGGATTTGGATGCCGACACGGATTTGTTCGACGAGGATTTGGGCGACCTTGAATAGCAATCAAAAAAAAGTTCCTCGGAGAATGTGCGTTGCATGTCGTAACATGTTCGATAAAAAAGATTTAATGCGCATAGTAAAATCTCCCGAGGGAGTTGTGTCGGTGGATTATACCGGCAAGATGAGCGGCAGGGGTGCTTACGTGTGTTCGTCGGAGAAGTGCGTAAATAAATGCGCAAAAGGACTTCTCGGCAAGCATCTCGCGTGTGAAATCCCGCCCGAAATTTACGAGGAGATACGCAAAACCCACAGTGCAAAGGAATAAGATTGACTCTATAATCGGATTTGCCGTAAAAGCGGGTAAAGTGATTTACGGGAGCGATTCGCTATCGGTAAACAGGCGTTATTATCTTATATGTATGTGCGACACAACGGCAGACAATACGCGAAAAAAAGTAATCGATATTGCGCAAAAAAGAAATGTGCCGCTTATAATATCAAAAAGCGAGCTATGCAATGCGGTCGGCAGAAATAATTGCAAGGTTATTGCTCTGACCGATAAGCAAATGTCTGAATCGATTCTGAGTAGACTCGACGAAAAGTATCGGTTAATCAGTTCGGAGGTAAAGTAATTGACAACAGCAGCAGGTAAAAGTGCGGAAACCGAAAAAGAAGAAAGCAAATTCGGAAACATCAAAAAGCTTAACGCCTTGAAAACGCAAGGCGATATGTCCTCGCTTTTAAACAGTATCAAGGATGCACGACGCAAGCTTGATAGTATTTTGAATGACTTTAAAGAACGTGAACGTACCGCCGAGCGTCTTAAAAAGGAAGAACAGCAACGCAAGTTAGAAGCCGCGGCGCGCGAAAAACAGCCTTTGCCGCTTCCGCCCAAAGAAGCACCGTCTAACCCCAAAGCGGAAGAAGTCGCTCCGAAAACTACGGTTAAAGACGAGCCGAAGTCGGAATCTGCGGAAAAACCCGCAGTACAAAAGCCGACCGAGCCTGTTATACGCACTCGTCAATTCGATACAACGCCGAGCTATATTCGCGGGGTAATGAAACCCACGCCGCCACGTCCTATGCAAAGCATTGCGCGTACTCCGCGCCCCGCAGGTTCTGCGCAACGCCCCATGTCGCCGCGCCCTGCGCAGGGAGCGGGTGCAAAGCGTCCCGTGTTGCCCCGTGCCGATATGACGCCTCCTCCCGCGGCTAACCGCAAATCATTCGATAAGAAGAAGGAATACGGCAAAACGGGCGACGATAAAAAGGGTATGAACAAGCGCACTCTGATTCGCAAGGGTTTTATTCAAGAGGACTTCGACGAGGAGCGCATGGGTACGCGCAAACTTAAAAACCGCAAACAGAAAGAGCAACCCGTATTCGTTCCCGCAAAGATTGAAAAGGCAGTTATAACCACTGAAAACCTTACCGTGAAAATTCTCAGCGAGAAGATAGGAAAAACGGCTCAGGAAATCATTAAACAACTTATGATTTTGGGCATTGTTACTAACATAAACAGCGTTGTTGATTTTCCTACAATGGAGCTTGTTGCAAACGAACTCGGAGTTGAGCTTGAACTGAGGCTCGAACAGACAAAGGAAGAGCAGCTCGAAGCCGTACACGAGGAAGCAGACGACGAAAAAGACCTTGTTAAGCGTCCTCCCATAATAACGGTTATGGGACATGTAGACCACGGTAAAACTTCGCTTTTGGACGCTATCCGCAAAACCGATGTCGCACTCGGCGAGGCAGGCGGAATAACTCAGCATATAGGTGCTTATTCAGTTGTATGCCGCGGCGAAAAAATCACCTTTTTGGATACCCCCGGACACGAGGCGTTCACCGAAATGCGCGCACGCGGCGCGAAAGTCACCGACATGGCTATTTTGGTTGTTGCGGCAGACGACGGCATAATGCCTCAAACTATCGAAGCAATAAATCATGCAAAGGCGGCGAACGTACCCGTAATCGTTGCGGTAAATAAAATCGATAAGCCGGGAGCAAATGTCGAAAAAGTTAAACAGGCACTCACCGAATACGGTTTGGTTGCAGATGATTGGGGCGGCGACACTATGATTGTTCCCATATCGGCGAAAACTGGCGAAGGCATTGAAAAGCTTTTGGAAACGGTTTTGTTCCTTGCCGAATACAACAACTACCGTGCGAATCCCAATCGCAGTGCAAAGGCGGCTATTATCGAAGCCAAACTCGATAAAGGCAAAGGTCCGATTGCTAACATTATAGTTCAGAACGGAACATTGCATGTAGGCGATTACGTGGTGTCGGGTTGCGTAATAGGCAAGGTTCGCGCAATGGCGGACGATAAAGGCAGGGCCGTTAAAGAGGCGGCTCCGAGCACTCCCGTTTCGGTTCTCGGATTTTCGGAAGTGCCTAATGCGGGCGAAAATATGTTTGTCGTATCCGACGAGAAAATGGCGCGTCAAGTAGTTGCCGAACGCGTTGCAAAGATTAAAAACGAGCAGGCAAATCAGGGTACCAAGGTTACTTGGGACGATATGCTTAACAAAATAAGCGAGAGCGAAAAGAAAGAATTTAATATCATTATTAAAGCCGATGTGCAAGGCTCGGTTGAAGCTTTGCGAGGCTCGCTTATGAAACTTGCCAACGACGAAGTTAAAGTATCGGTAATTCACGGCGGAGTAGGTGCAATCAATCATTCCGACCTTATGCTTGCGGAAGTTTCGAAAGCAATTATAATAGGATTTAACGTGCGCCCCGATAACGAATCGAAAGCACTTGCCGAAACAAACGGAATCGATATACGGCTTTATCACGTTATATACGAATGTATCGACGACATGGAACGCGCGGTTCTCGGTTTGGGCGAACCCAAATACAACGAAATTATTTTGGGCAGAGCGCAAGTGCGCAGTGTGTTCAAAATTACGGGTGTAGGCACTATTGCCGGCTCGTACGTACTATCGGGCAAGATTGTGCGCGGTAGCAAAGTGCGCGTTTACCGTGACGGCGCGGTTGTATGCGAGGGCACTATTACAACGCTCAAACGCTTTAAAGAAGACGTTAAAGAAGTCGGCATAGAGCATGAATGCGGTATCAACATAGATAATTACTCGGATATACGTGAAAACGACGAGATAGAAGCATACAATTTGGAACCGGTAAAATAATAATAATATGAGTTACAGAATACAAAGACTTAACAGTGAAATGCGCAGGGTGCTTTCGCAGATAATTTCCCGCTTGAAAGACCCGCGCGTTTGTTCTATGGTCGGAATTTCAAATGTAGACGTTGCAAAAGATTTGAAAACCGCAAAAGTGAGCGTTGAAATTTATGCCGAGAGCGGGAGCGAGCAAGCAACGGAAACATTCGAAGCTTTGAAACATTCTGCGGGATTCATACGCAAAGAGTTGTCGCGGGAATTTAAAGATTTGCGCACCATACCCGAACTTACTTTTTTGATAGACAATTCGCTCGGTTACAGTGCTCGGATTGATAAAATCTTAGAGGAAATCAAACAGAATGACAATAAGCGAACTGATTGATAAAGCCGAAAAAATTCTTGTAATAGGGCATCAGCGACCCGACGGCGATTGTATCGGCGCCGGGCTTGCTTTTAGGCATGTCTTTTTAAATCACGGAAAGATATGCGATTTTGTTTTCGATTCTCCGGTGCCGTCGCATTTTTCTTTTATGCCGGATTACGAGGTGCTCAACAAGCAAACCGTTAAAAATTACGACACGGTTATATGCGTGGATTGCGCCGACAATTTCAGGGCAGGCAAATATATAGGGTATCTCGATAGGGCGGATATTTCGTTTAATATAGACCACCACAAAACAAACAATCGCTTTGCAAAAGAAAATATCGTTGTTCCCGACGCAAGCAGTACGTGCGCCGTTTTGTTCGATTTACTCAACCCGTTAAACGAAATCGACGATTATGTTGCGGAATGTCTGTTTGTGGGACTTTCTACCGATACCGGGCATTTTATGCACAGCAATACCGATTCTCATGTGTTCGAGATTGCAAGTAAGTTGAGTACCTATAACATAAATCCGAATAAACTTGCGGGTTACATTTACAAAAACGCAACCGTCGGAAAAATTAAGTTGATTGCGCGCGCAATACAATCAATGCGTTTTTTTGCCGATGGAAAGATTTGCATAATAAGCATAAATCTGTCCGATTTGAGCGACTGCGATTGCGTGCTTGCCGATACCGAGGGACTGATTGATTACGCCATGATGATAGGTACGGTAGAAGTAGCAGTGTGTATATCCGAGCAAAACACTCCGCAGTATAAAGTAAGCTATCGTTCAAAAGGTTTAGACGTTGCGGCGGCTGCGGGCGTTTTCGGAGGCGGAGGACACAAGCTTGCGGCGGGTTGCAGTGTAAGCGGTAAATACGAGGACGTTGTGCGTAAGGTTGTAAAATCCGTTACCGACGGGATGCCGCTGTGAAGGGGATTATCAATTTTTACAAGCCGAAAGGTATCACGAGCAGCGATGCCGTTGTTGCGTGCCGTAAAATACTCGGAACAAGAGCAATAGGGCATATGGGCACTCTCGACCCCATGGGTGAAGGAGTGCTTTTATTGGGAGTGGGAAAAGCAACGCGGCTGTTTGATTACTTTTTAAAAAAGGATAAGGTATACGAAGCGGAATTTGCATTCGGGTATGAAACCGATACACTCGATTCCGAGGGCAAAATTGCCGATAAAACCGATAGTGTGCCTGACATAGAATCAATTAAACGGGTTTTATCTGCCTTTTCCGGAAAGCAAATGCAGATTCCGCCGTCATACAGCGCAAAGAGCGTGAACGGAGTCCGCTCGTACAAAATGGCACGCGAGGGTAATAGTGTTGAACTTGCGGCATGTCCGATAGAAATTTATTCGTTAAGACTTTTAAGGCAAACTGCCGAAAATGTTTATCTTTTCGAAATACACTGCTCATCGGGTACGTACATACGCAGTATTTGTCGTGATTTGGCTCATAAACTCGGCACGCTTGCCACAATGACTTCGATTAAAAGAACACGTTGCGGACATTTTACGTGCGCCGATGCCGTAACCGCGGACAAGTTGGAAAAAATAAAAGAAAATGCACTCATAACTGCCGAGGAAGCGCTCAAACCGCTTAACACGGTTATTCTTCCCGACGAATATTACACTCCTTTGTGTAACGGAATAAAAATTCCTTCCGAAACGGAAGGAGATTTTGCGTTATACTGTAAAAAAGAACTTTTCGGAATTGCAAATTCCGAAGGCGGATACATTAAGATAAAAAGTTATTTAAGAGATTGATTGTGAAATTGTTATCGTTTACAAAAAAATATGACAAACCTATATGTATAGCCTTGGGATTTTTCGACTGCGTACATAAAGGACATGCGGCTCTGATAAAAAAAGTAAAAGAGCGAGCGGCGGAATTATCGTGCGAGCCTGTTGTATTTACTTTTAGCGATAATCCATATTCGTTTTTCGATAAAAGCGAGAAACTGATATTTTCATTTGACGAGCGGAAGAAGCTGTTAAGCGATTGCGGCATAAAAAACATAATTAGCATACCGTTTGAAAACATTCGCAATTTAGGAAAAGACGAGTTTATCAAATTGCTTGTAGATTCGTTCGATATAAGGGCATTGGTGTGCGGGCACGATTATAAATTTGGCAAGAATGCAAGCGGAAACTCAAATTATTTAAGTGATTTTTGCCTAAATAATGGTATTATGTGTGACATAATACAGCCCGTTACTCATAACGGAGACAGAATTTCGAGTACTGCCGTAAAACAGTATCTGAGTTGCGGCGATATTCCATCGGCAGTCGAATTGATGGGTCACGGTTATTTTATATGCGGCACGGTGTGCCATGGACGCGGCGTAGGCAGGATTTTCAAATTTCCTACCGCAAACGTAAAAATCGAATCGGATAAGCTTATACCCGCATGCGGAGTATACGCAACCGAAACGCGTGTAGGCGATAAGCTTATAAAATCGGTTACAAACGTAGGAAGCAAGCCTACTTTCGGAGTGGACGGCATAACTGTCGAGACTATGTTGCTTGATTTCGACAAAGATATTTACGGCGAAAAAATTACGATAAATTTCATACGCAAACTGCGCGACGTTCGCAAGTTCGGTTCACCCGAAGAACTTCGAATGCAGATTTACGAAGATTCACGTTGGAGGTAAATTTATGGTACGGATAGGTCCTTCGGGAAATTCAAACGCATTTTATGCAAGCGGACATAAGCACACCTATGAAGAAGCGGCATGGCTTAGTTCGCTCGGACTTAACGCATTCGAATATTCTTTCGGACGAGGCGTTAAAATGGGCGACGAGAGCGCGGCTAAAATAAAGGAAGAATTCAATAAATACGGAATACAAATCAGTGCGCATGCGCCTTATTATACTAATTTTGCCAATCCGTCCGACGATATGATTGAAAAGTCGATAGGTTATATTTTGTCGTCGGTAACGGCAGTTAAAAAAATGGGAGGAGTGCGCGTGGTTTTTCATCCCGCAAGTTGCGGTGATTCGGAGCGCGAAGTTGCGGTAAACAATGCCGAACGCAACATCGAAAAACTTATGAGGCGCGTACACGATACTTTCGATTCGCAGTTTACCGACTATATAATATGTCCCGAAACAATGGGTAAAATGAAACAGATAGGTCGTGTGGAAGAAATTATCCGTTTTTGCAAAATCGATGCACGATTGTATCCTTGCTACGATTTCGGGCACATTAACTGCTACTTGCAGGGCGCGATAAAAACAAAAGACGACTATCGCAGAATTATAGACCTTACGGCTGACGAGCTCGGCGACGAAAAGGCTTATAACATGCACGTGCATTTTTCGAAAATAAAGTACGGTGCGGGCGGAGAGGTTTGTCATCTTACTTTCGACGACACGGAATATGGACCCGAATACGAGCCGCTTGCCGAGCTGATAGACGAGTACAAACTCACTCCGTATATAGTTTGCGAGTCGGACGGCACGCAAACCGATGACGCACTTATTATGAAAAACTTTCATAAAAACGATTGAACTGTGCGCATTTATGTGTTATAATAAAAACAGTGTTTCATCGGAGGCATTATGTTTGAAAACAAAATAGACGCTTATATAATACAGTCGCCTGCCAACCGCGGTTATTTTACCGGAATCGAAACGTCGTTCGGTGTGGTTTTGCTCACCGAAAACGAAAAGCTGTTTTTTACCGATTTCAGGTATGAAAACTATGCGCGCAGTACGCTTACCGACTTTACGGTTATTACCGTTAAATATTCCGAGCTTTACGATACGATTGCGCGCGAGCTAAAACGGCTCAATGCAAAAAGCGTAGGCTACGAAGAAAAGTTTTTGACGGTTGCCGAATTTAAAGATATTAAAGCTACACTTTCGGATTTTACATTAAAACCCGCAAGCGGCGAGCTTGCCGAAAAGCGCATGGTAAAAACCGATGCGGAGATAGAAAAAATCGAGATTTCGCAACGTATTGCCGAAAAGGCACTCGGAAAAATAATACCGCTTATTAAGCCGGGAGTAACCGAGCGCGAGATTTCCGCCGAACTTATGTTCGAAATGATACGGCTCGGGGCGGATTCGTTGGCTTTCGACAATATAGTATCTTTCGGTGAAAATTCCGCCGACCCGCACCATCATCCGTCAGATAAAAAACTCGATAAAAACGAACTGATTTTAATAGATTTCGGAGCACGTAAAGACGGTTACTGTTCGGATATGACGCGCACGTTTACTCTCGGCACTCCTCACGACGAATTAAAGGCTATTCACGGAATAGTTGCGGAGGCGCAAAGTTATGCTTTAAAGCATATTAAAGCGGGTATGACGGGGCGCGAAGCGGATTCGCTCGCCCGCGAATATATACGCGCAAACGGCTACTTTAAAGAGTTTGGGCATTCGCTCGGTCACGGCGTGGGCATAGAAATTCACGAAGAACCTCGTTTGAGTGAAAACAGCGATATGATTTTACAGCCGAATATGGTGGTAACCGTAGAGCCGGGTATATATATAAACGGACTCGGCGGCGTAAGAATCGAAGATATGGTTGTCGTTAAAGACGACGGTGTACTTAATTTGACAAATTTCAATAAGAACTTATATTTATAGGAGGAACACAATGGTTTCAGCAGGCGATTTCAGAAAAGGCGTTACGGTGGAAATAGACGGAAAAGTGTACGTTATCGTGGATTTCCAACACGTAAAACCGGGCAAAGGGGCGGCATTCGTGCGCGCCAAAATCAAAAACGTAATGACGGGACAGGTTTTGGAGCAGACTTTCAATCCGTCCGACAAATACGAGAATGCTCACATAGAGCGTAAGGAAATGCAATATTCGTACAACGACGACGGCTTGTATTATTTTATGGATTTGGAAACATTCGATATGTTGCCGCTTAATTACGATATTGTTGCCGATGCTTTAAAATATATCAAAGAAGAAATGACGGTTTCGATTCAGTCGTATAAGGGAGTGCCTTTTTCGGTAGAGCCTCCTAACTTTGTCGAACTTGTAATCGCAGAAACCGAACCCGGTATTCAGGGCGATACGTCAAAGGCGGGCAACAAACCCGCTAAATTGGAAACAGGTTGCCCCATACAGGTACCCCTGTTTATCAACCAAGGTGAAAAAATTCGCGTGGATACCCGCACGGGCACATACATGGAGCGCGTTAAATAATCGTAATAATCGGCATATTTTTCAAGAGTCCGTAACTTTATTGTTGCGGACTCTTTTTATTTGCATATACAGATTTTTTGATAGTTACAAGCAGATTTCCGTTTATTTTAAAAGTCATACGCGAGCTTATGCTTTAATAATATATAGTAAATGATAAGCGTAATATTAAACAGAATATTACCGCCGAATGTCGCGCGGGCGGTGTCGGTTTTAAACGCGGACAAGCTGTACGAAATCCGATTAAGAAGCAATTCGTTTGTTACGGTAGGGTACGGCTCGTCTTACTATTATCTTTCGCCGACAGGTACGGTATCTTTGCCGAGCGGAGCGATTGCACTTACTGCGGAAGACATATTCAAAACGGTGGAACGTGCATGCGATAAATCGCTGTATGCCGTAAACGACCGCATTTGTCAGGGATACTTGACTCTCGACGGCGGAATAAGAATAGGCATAGCGGGTGAAACGGTGTTCGACGGAAACCGCATAAAAACGGTTAAAAGTTTCACGGCTTTGGATATACGTATTCCGCACGAGGTAACAGGCTGTGCCGACGACATAATACGTTACGTAAAAAACGGAGACGTTTATTCGAGCACGCTTATCATATCTCCGCCTGGCGCGGGCAAAACAACCATACTGCGCGATATGGCGCGAATAGCGGCGTCGGACAAGCCGATAGTAAACGTGCTTATTGCCGACGAGCGCGACGAAATAGCCTCCGTTTACGGCGGAAAACCGACGCTCGACATAGGAAAAAATACCGACGTAATATCGGGATGCACAAAAGAGTTTGCGTTTATAAGGGCTATACGCGCTCTTAAACCGAATATTATCGTAACCGACGAATTATGCGGTGCGGAAGATACCGACGCCGTGGAAAATGCTGTTTTGAGCGGAGTGAGCGTATTTGCGTCGGTTCATGCGGAAAATTTTCGCAGACTTTCGGATAAACCGATGTTCGCCGGAATTTTTCGTAACAAGGTTTTCGACCGTTACGTCGTGGTATCGTTGCGCAAGGGCCCCGGAACGGTGGAGGAGATAAGGGACGCGGATTTTAATATTATATACTCGGCAGGTGCGGTGTGATTACAAAGCTTGCGATTATCTGTTTATGTATTACGGCGTCGTCTATGATGGGAGTTGCGCACATGAAAAACAAAAAACACAGAGTGGATTATTTTATGTCGCTCATAAATCTCGCAAACACTCTGATTGCCGAAATTTCGTTTAAAAAAGAAAAGCTAACGGATGTGCTTACGGAATATGCCGCATACGATAAAACGGAATTGCGCACGCATATAACCGAATTTTGCGCATCGCCGTTTTCCAAACCCGATATTAAATCGAAAATGCTTAAAAAGGATGAGCGACGTCTTGTATCGGATTTTTTTTCTTCTCTCGGCGCAACCGACGGAGAAACGCAGATTTTCGGGCTCGAAAACTATAAATCGCGCTTTAACGAAATTTATTCGTCCGAGAGCGAAAAGTTTAAAAGACTCGGAACCGTGGGACTTAAATTAAGCGTTCTTTTAGGCATAGCGGTAGGCATATTGATAATTTAGCGGGGTGCTCGGTATGGATATTAACATAATTTTTAAAATAGCGGCTGTTGGAATAATTACAGCAATCGTAGGACAAGTTCTCAAAAAGTCGGATAAAGACGAAATAGCCACAATTACGACTCTTGCGGGATTGGTGATTGTCCTGTTGATGGTAATAGATATGATAGCGGGACTGTTCGACACGCTCAAAACGGTATTCGGATTATACAGCCTATGGATATAGTTAAAATTTCGGCGATGGGGATAGTTACGGCATTTGCCGTAATATTACTACGCGAACAAAAGAGCGAAATAGCAATGCTTGTGGGAATTGCGGGCGGATGTCTTATACTTCTTTCGTTGGTGGATTATTTTACGCAGATATTCGCCACGCTCGGCAACATAGCCGAAAAAACAGGGATTCCCTCGGCGGTTTACAAATCTGTTATGAAAATAATTTCGATAGGTTATATAGCGGATTTTTCGGCAGGTATAGTGGAAGATTCCGGACAAAAGGCACTTGCGGAAAAAATAATACTCGGCGGCAAGCTAATTATAATGGTTTTGGCTTTACCTATCGTAACACTGCTTTTCGATACGATTGCGGGAATACTTCTATGAAAAAGATATTTTTCGTTATAGCCGTGACGCTTATTTATTTGTCGTTGTCGGCTTTTGCGTTTTCGTCGCCCGCGGTTGCTTCCGATAATTCCGACCCCGAAGGCGATTTGAGCGATAATGTTGAAAACATAGTCGACTCGCTCGATTTGGCGGATTTGGAAGCGTATTTGGCAACTTTGTCCGATTCTCAGCTTGCGGTAATGGGAATGGGAGGTATAGTCAGTCGCATAAAAGCGGCAATAAACGGCAATTTGAGTTCGGACTATAATTCGTTTTTTTCGTACATACTCGGGATACTCGGAATAAACGTGTTGAATTTTATGCCCATAATAGTGTCGGTAATAGCAATAGCCGTTGCATATAATCTCATGAGCTCGTTGCGAGGCAGATTCGCTTCCGAATCGGTGCAAAACATAGTGTATTTTGCGTGTATATCGCTATTAACCGTTATAGTGTTTACGCAGATATTTACCGTAATATCGGCGGCGCGACAGGCGATAGAGGGATTGCAAACGCAAATGAACATAATTTTCCCGATATTGCTTACGCTTATGACGGCGGTCGGTTCGGGCTCGTCGGTTGCCGTATACAGACCAGGAATAGCAATTCTCGCAAGCGGAATCACAGAGCTGATTACCGTGTTCATACTTCCGGCGTTTATAGTTACGATTGTACTTACCGCAATAGGAAATCTTACCGACGGGGTAAAACTCGGTAAGCTATCCGACTTTTTCGGAAGCGCGTCGAAATGGTTGCTCGGCACTGCGTTCTTTTTATTCAGCGCGTTTATTGCCGTGCAGGGAATTACGGCATCGGTTTACGACGGAATTTCACTGCGTGCCGCAAAATTTGCAATAAGCAAGTATGTGCCGATTATAGGCGGCTATTTATCCGACGGTTTAAATCTCGTTATGTCGGGAAGCGTGCTTGTTAAAAACGCTGTCGGAACAACCGCAATAGTCTTGCTGTTCGTATCTGCACTGCCCGTGATAGTACAAATAATCGTTTTAAGTCTCAGCCTGAAACTTGCGGGTGCGATAATCGAGCCGCTCGGCGATGAAAAAATGAGCGTTATGATAACATCGCTCGGAAAAAATCTCACCTTGCTTATTTCGGTCGTTTTGGCTGTTACATTTTTATACTTTATCTTTTTGGTGCTGATTATCTGCACGGGGAATTTGTCGTTATGAGCGCAATAGGAGCATGGATACTCAGCATTCTCGGTATAGTGATTATAGGCGCGGTTATCGATCTTGTTCTGCCGTCGGGCAGAATGAACAAATACGTAAAGTCGATTTTTGCGGCGGTTACCGTGTTGGTTATAATTATGCCGCTTCCGACGCTGTTTAAAAACGGGTGCCGCTCCGACGGCTTTATAATAGGCGGCGACATAAATTTAGACGAAAGCTATCTCGAAAACATGCGCGCCGTAAAAAAAGCCTCGCTTATAAACGGGCTTAAATCGGCTTTGTCGGACGACGGAATAATTATAGGCGAAATATACATAGACGGCGATTTCGATTCTGCCGTGCCCGTGATAACGGGAGTCAAAATAAATTTGAATCAAGTAGTCATTGTAGGACAATCCGAGCATATAAATAAGTATGAGCTGATACTCGAAAAGCTTACAAAGTATTTAACGGTTGATAAGGATGTAATTGTTATCTATGAAAGGTGAATCAAAAATCAAAAAATTTATTGCTTCGCTCAAAGCCAAGAAACATCTCGAAATCGTCATTGCGGTAGTAGCCGTAGCCGTTATGCTGTTGTTGTACTTTTCCACCAAATTCAAAGTATCCGCCTCTGCCTCGGAAACGGCTCCGCCTGCATCGGTAAGCAATTATTGCGAACATACTCGGCAAGAGCTTGTTTCGGCGCTGGAAAGCATGAGCGGCGTAGGCAAGGTAAAGGCGGTAATAACTTGGGAATCGAGTGTGGAAACCGTGATTGCTTATGCCACAAACAATTCGGGTACAACCGTCAATTCGACTCCGTGTATCATTCAAACGCAAGGCTCATCTTCGCCCATAGTGCTTAAAGAAATTTATCCCAAAGCTTTGGGCGTAATAATAATTTGTCAAGGAGGAAATAATGTTGCGGTTAAACTCGATGTTATAAATGCGGTATCTGCGCTTCTGAATATATCGCAGAACAAAGTAAACGTGTATGCAATGAAATAAGTAAATAAAAAAATGTGGAGGATATATCAATGTTAAGCAA
>CAMUAL010000029.1 GCA_947086925.1 uncultured Clostridia bacterium | reverse complement strand
TCATGCTATGTACAGCATAATATTCATGTCGGGATGGAAGGGGGCGGGCTATCAAATGATTATACTTCTTGCGGCACTTCAAAACGTACAGCCCGAGCTGTACGAAGCGGCAAGCTTAGACGGTGCAAACGGTTGGCAGAAATTCCGTCACGTAACGCTCCCCGGTATTTTAAGCGTAGGCAGCTTTGTGTTGCTGATTACAATAATAGGCGCGTTTAAGCTGTTTACTCAGCCGTACATTATGACGCAGGGCGGACCCGATAATTCCACCATGACGGTAGTTCTGTATATTTACGAGCGCGGCATGACCGATAAACTGATAGGTTACGGCAGTGCAATAGCAATGTTGTTTACTTTCGCGTTTATCGTGGCAAGCGCGGTGGGCAAAAGCGGCGGCAAGCTGATTTCGGTATATCGCCGCAAACGCGACGCATACATCGAGGAGATGATATAATGGAAAATACGACGAATCTTGTTTCCGTGGAAAAATCTCCGCGCGCGGGTGCCAAAACGAGAAAAACCGTTGTGCTTACGGTTCAGTATATAGTAAACATAATTCTCGGCATACTGTTTATTTCGCCGCTTATTTGGATGTTTATAACATCGCTGAATCCCATTCAGGCACTCGGCAGTCAGATTACTTCCATTAAAGAGTTTCTGCCCAAAACGCTTTCGGTAAGCAACTTTAAAGCGGTGTTTACGCGCATACCCATGCTTCGCTATCTCGGCAATACGCTGTTTTACGCGCTCGGCACGGTTGTTATAGTGCTTATAGTAAATTCGCTTGCTGGTTACGCGCTTGCAAAAATCCCTTTTCGCGGACGCGGCGCGGTTATCATGTTTATAGTGATTATGCTTACGATTCCTTTCGAGGGAATAACGCTGTCGCTTTACATGGTTGTAAGCAAACTGCATCTGCTTAACACTCCAATGGCGGTTATATTCCCGAGTGCAATGAGCTGTTTTTACATCTTTATGTTTCGGCAGTTTTTTACGGGAATTCCGAACGCCGTTATCGAGGCTGCCGAAATCGACGGCTGCAATCCGCTGAAAATATTTTTCAGAGTGGTTCTGCCAATGGCAATGCCCGTATTCGTCACCGTGTTTATTTTGGAGTTTTTCGGCAAGTGGAGCGACTATTATTGGCCCATGCTGACTCTTACCGATTCGAATTTGTGGAATATTCAGATAGCCATAGCCGACTTTAACTCGCGTGCCGAACATTACGGTCAGTTTATGGCGGCCCTAACGGTTTGCACGCTTCCCATAGTAATACTGTTTCTGTTCCTGCAAAAGTACTATATTCAGGGTATTGCCACACAGGGCATCAAGGATATGTAATAAGGAGTAAAAAATGATAAACAAACCCGCATATCATTTTGCGCCGTCGAAAAATTGGATGAACGACCCCAACGGCACGGTATACCGCGACGGGGTGTATCACTTGTTTTATCAGTACAATCCCGACGGCAGCGCATGGGGAAATATCAGGTGGGCGTATGCAACAAGCACCGATTTGATAAATTGGAAGCGCAGAGGCGTTAAGCTTGCGCCCGAAACTCAGAAGGGCGAGCAGTACTGTTTTTCGGGTTGCGTATATCCTCGTGGCGACGGATATTTAATGGCGTATACGTCTATCGGATTCGAACCTTGGGCAATTCAGCAACACGCACGTCAGCGGTTTGCCCGCGCAAGTGCCGACTTCGGAAAAATCGAGCGACTGTACGATAAAGACTTAAACGAGAACAGTCAACCGTTTCCCGTGCACGAGTGGCGCGACCCGTTCATTTTTTCGTATCGCGACAGTGATTATCTTTTATTAAGCGGCATTTGCTGGCGCGAGGGCAAAGGCGAAAACAGCGTGCTTTTATACCGCGCCTCAAACAAAGACTGCACCGAGTGGGAGTATATAAATATTTTGGCTACCGAGAAAGACCATGTAATCGAGTGTCCGAATATGCTCATAGAAAACGGAAAAGTCGCTCTTATATATTCCACCATGACTGACCGAAAGGTAAAATACATATGCGGCGATTTCGACGGAAAAAGGCTTTGGGAGCGCAGTCGCGGCGTTGTGGATTGGTCGCTTAACTGTTATTACGCAACGAATCTTTCTTCGTCGGAAACGGGCAAAACCGTGCTTTACGGTTGGTTGCAGGAAAATTTGGAACGCGGCGATTCGCCCGACGGAGTATACAGCGGCTGTCTTTCGGTTCCGCGCACTGTGCATATCGACGAGAATTACCGCCTGCATTTTGCGCCGATTGACACGGTTAAATATTTAAAGGATAAAGATTTGCAGTCGGTAAACAACGAGATTGTGTCCGACAGCGTTAATGCAAGAATTTCATTTGCGAGCGAGGGTGATTGCCGTGTACGCATAACCGAAGGCGAGAGGGAATATATGACCGTTCGTGTTCGCGGCGGCGAAATTATAGTGGGCAGAGTTTCAAAATTTCCCAATGCGGGCGAAACGGAAGAACGTGTGCGCATAGGCGGCACGAAACACACGTTCGACGTTTTAATCGACGGCTCGGCAACCGAGCTGTTTGTAGACGGAGTTGCGGTTGTAAGCGTAAGAATGTACCGAAGCGAAAAACCGGAAAAGTTGTTTTCGGTTAAAGAGGGAAAGGTTACGGGCATTAGTGCCTACACAATGAAATCCGCGGAGATTTCGGGGGAGTAAAGTATGAATAAGGGAAGAAAATGGTCGGTCGCGCTTTTCGCGCTTATGATTTTGTGTTCGCTTTGCATAGCGTGTTCCAAAAATGCCGTTGCGCCGAGCGGACTCGATTACGGCGATGCCGACTTGTCGCAGGAAAATGCCGCAGGGTTAGAGGCAGCCGCACAGTACAAAACGCGCTACAAAAACGGCAGTATAAATATAGGTGACGTTATGCCGTATTATCACGACGGCATATACAGTTTTTTCTATTTGGCGGAAGCTTCGAATCACCCCGTATACCGCGTCGACACTACCGATTTTGTAAATTACGAAGATAAGGGCGAAGTGCTTTCGCCGGGAGCGTCTAACGCTCAGGACGCAATGATAGGCACGGGCAGTATAACTAAGGCGGGTAACGATTATTACTTTTTTTACACGGGCTTTAAAAAAGACAATCCCGAGGCGATAATGCTTGCCAAATCGAGCGGCAACATCGACAACTTCGAAAAAGTCACCGATTTTATGTTTACGGCGTCGTCGGTGAGCGAGTGCGACTTGGAGGGTTGGGATTTCCGCGACCCCGAAGCGATTTACGACGAGCAAAGCGAGCATTTCGTATTGCTTGTATCGGCTCGCAGAGGCGGCGAACCCGTAATAGCCAAATTTACGGTATCGCTCGATTTGACTTCCGTTACGTACTGCGGAGTTTTGTATTCCGACACTCGTTTCGGCGCAAATGTGTTGGAATGCAGCGACTTGTTTAAAATAGGCAACAAATGGTATTTGACGTATTCGATTCAAGATACGTCAAACGGAGGTAACGACGGCGAACACGCGGTAGATGCCGAGCTCGGTGCGCAGGGCAAAATGTATTATGCCGTTGCGGATTCGCAGGACGGTCCGTTTACGAGGATTTACGATGCGTCGCTCGACAGTCACGTGTTTTATGCGGCAAAATCGATTCAGGACGGCAATAATACTTATCTTGCGGGTTGGATTCGTCAGAAAAATTCCAACACGGGTTGGCAGTATCTTTGGGGCGGCAATTTGCAGGTACACCAAATAACGCAAAACGCCGACGGCACTTTAAATGTGTCGTTGCCGCAATCGGTGCGCAATTATTATTCGGTAGAGCGCAAGCTCGATTCAGCACTCGAAATTTACAACGGCTACGACATGATAATAGAGAGTAAGGACTATCACGTAGTAAGCGGTGAATACTCGTCGTATTTGCTTCATGCAACCGTATCCTTCGATTCCGACGTGTCCGAATTCGGTTTCGCGCTCGGAGTAAGCTCGAACGTGTCTAACATAATGGAAATCGCGTTTGTTCCGCAAGCGGATAAAATCCGCAGCAGCATGGCGGGTCAGCAGGAACTTTGCAGTAAAAATATACGGCTTACGGCAGGCGAGGAATACGACGTTACTTTGCTTGCGGAGGGGTCTTGCGTAACGATGTACGTCAACAACAGCGTTGCGTTTACTTCGCGCATACGCAATATAGGGAATAAAAAACTTGCGGTTTACGCACTCGGCGGCAGTGCCACCGTTAAAGATTTTCATTTGTATACGCCGTCTGGCTATGCCGATACTTTGTCGGTAGGCGGCAGTCTTACGCTTACCGAAAACGGAGAGGCAAAAACGGGCAACGTAAATAAAATCGAAGTTGCGCCGAATGCGCCCGCAAAAGCGGAATACACCCTGTCGGAAGATAATTTCGTTCGCTACACCGTAGCGGCATATTCCGACAAAGCGGTTCGCATTGCCGTAAAGCTCGGCGATAAAACTTTAAACGAATATTCCGCGCAGGCAAATAAAGTTTTGCAGGTAAGTGCAAGCACGTATGCGGCAAAGGGCAGTAAAATTAAAATCGAGTTTACGTCTGCCGAAAGCACCGAAGTGTGGACTAACATAGCAATGGAAACCGACAAACAACCGTTTGCCGCAATCGTTAAGTATGAAACCGCAAATTTCGGCACGTCGGGCTTCACTGCGGGCGTTGCAGGCGTGTACGAATACGTTGCAACGGTTTATTATGGCGGTGAAACAACGAGCAACCCCGTATTCGAGGCGGGAGATTCGGCGCGCGCCGCAATTACAGAAAACGCGCGGCTCGTTACTATGCACGGAGCGATTAAACTGAGTGCGGGCGAAACTCTGTATGCCGCGCTCGGCTACGGAAATTTTACCGCCGCGATAGGCGAACACAGTGTGGTTTTGCAAATCCGCGGGGGGGGTATACCGACACTTTTGCAACAGGTTTAGGTACGTATACAACGCCGATAGCAAAGCAGTGCAATGCGGTTACCGAAACCGTACCTTCGTTTAGCAGCGTAGAGCTTACGGGCGTGCGCGAAATGTCCGTCGAAATGAACGGTAATGTGTTCGGCGAACAGGGCGCGAACGGATTTGTTTACGCCTACGGCAAGGCAAGCGACGAGCTTAAACCCATGACCGAGTACAACACAAACGGCGAAATTTGGGAATACAAGCATAAAGCCCCCGAGGCAAACGACGCGCTCGAAATAAAAGCCGACTATATGAAACAGGGCGGCGGTTACGTTACCGCGGTTGTGTGGATTGCACCCGCCGACGGATTTATCGACTTTGTAGCCGATTACAAATGCAATACCGAGAATGTTCAGGTGCAGGTGCTTATAAACCGTACGCTTTTATACGACACGTTTCTTGCACAGGCGGGAGCGCGTGCCGATATAACTCTTACAAGCATACGGGTTAAAAGCGGCGACTGCGTTGTGCTTGCCGTGCGTGCCGCAGGCAGAAGCATGGGCGAAAGCGACGGTAAGTATAATTTGCGAATAGGCGCGGGCAATTCTACCGTTCCTTTCAATCCGAATGCGCCTTTAATAGCCGACAGTGCCGCCGATTACACAACGGAACGTAACGGCGATTACGGATGGAAATATTTAGACGTTGGCTACACGTGGGATAACGGCGAACACCCGACAACTGTTGCCGAGCTTAGTTTAAGCGCGTTCGGTTGGGGTAGCGGTGGCAAAGGTATAGACAAAAACGGAGTTGCTTACGGCGACGTTACGGTAGCATGGCAGAACAGTACGTCCGACACGCTTTCGGTCAGCGTAAGCGGTTATGTAACGGGCAACGGCTCGTATGTACGTGTTTGGATAATCCGTGCCGACGGCACCTACGAAAAAGTAACCGACGGGTTGCTTAACGGCACTCTTAAACTTCCCGACAAAGGATATGTATTGCGTCCCGATGACATGATAGCCGTTATGTTCTTTGACAACAACGGCGGCAGTACGGTAAATATGCAAGTGCGCACTACCGACAAAATCGAAATAGACGCAACTGCGCTTAAAGCGGCTTTGGAAGGCGCGAAACAGATTAAAAACGACGACAACCGCTATACCGTGCAAAGCTTTGCCGAACTGTCTACGGCTGTAACGAACGCCGAAAACTTTGTGCGCGATATGGCGGAAGTTGCAAAAACGTATTCCGAAATATCGGGTATGGTTCACTCGCTCAAAGCGGCTGTAAGCGGCTTAAAGCTCGATACTGCGGCGGCAATGGCGGAACTTAACGCGCAAATAATTGCGGCAGGCAAGTTCGAAGGCAAAGAACTTTTCGGAGATAAAGATGCGTTTACCGACGCGCTCTTTAAAGCGCAAGCGGCGGCGGATAAGCAAGACGCTACAAGTGACGAACTCACGTCGGCGGCGAACGCGCTTAAAAAGGCAATGGAAAACGTAACGATAAAAGTTGCGGATTTTGCAGGCGACTTCTCGTCGGAGCAAGGTAAAAACGGTTGGGTGTTCTATAAGATTTCACCCTCGAATTGGAATAATTACAATGCGGGCGGAACGCGCACCGAACTTACTTACTCGGATTCCGCATTTGTCGGCGACGGTGCAACTGTAAGCGTCGAACTATGGCAGGCCGGCGGCGCAACCGTGGGATTCCGTAACTACACGGATTCGGAACACACGTATACGCTTTCGGGCAGTATCGCGTATATCGGCAACGGCGCACAGGCATGCGTAGCGTATGTGGTGCTTAGTGCCGACGGAACGTACAGTCACGACGCAAATTGGAACACTTACAATGCAAGCGCGCCTCACACAATAAATAAACAGTTCACTCTCGGCGCGGGCGACACCGTGTTGCTTGTTCTGCGCGATGTAGAAAGTGCGCCTACCGATTCGGTTCTTACGCTTAAAATAGGGTGCAACGACACTCTTACCGTAGGCAAAAACCGTCTTGAAAATCTTGTTGCCGAGGCAAACGCAAAGCAGGAAAGCGACTACACCGCCGAAAGCTTTGCCGAGCTTATGCAAGCTCTCGAATCGGCGCAAACGGTGCTCGACGCTACTAGTGCCGACGAAGGCGAAGTGTACCGCGCCGAAAGCGGTTTGATTAAAGCAATAAGCGGACTTACGGTAGCAAACGCCGTAACGAGTACCGGTTACGCCGATGTTCTTAACGGAAGCGGTTTGTGGATGGTTTACCGTAGCGAAATAGGCGCGTGGGGACCCGCAAGACTGTACCGCGACCGAATGACGCAGTACAACGCCGACGGCAACGGTTTAAAGCTCGGCGACGGCGAATCGGTTGTTTCGGCGGAAAACGCACTTCAAATATCTTCCGACAATTCGGGCATAGTATTCTTATTCCGCATTCAATCGGCGGGCACTTATAAGCTGAATATTTCTTACACGGGCGAAGACAGAAGCAACGGGCGTGTTTTTCAGGGCGCGGGTAACGAGCTTACGGAAAGCGGGTGGATAGGCACACAAGCAACGTGCGACATAACGCTTACCGTCGGTACGGGCGACTACGTTGCAATTCAATTTGAAAGCTCGCTGAAAAACGCACTGCTTTCGTTCAGTCTCGATTTACAAGTCTGAGAATAGGAGCGGCACAACAAAAAAGCCGCCTCGTTCGGGGCGGCAACATCGGACATTGAAAAGTAAGTATCAGGCAGTAGTGCCTTCTATAAGTCTTACGGGCACGGAAGTTATCGGCTCGGCGCACTCGGGAGAGAGCACGTTTTTTACGAGAGCTTCGGCTATTGCTATTTCGTCTTGCGCTATTACCGTGATTTTCGGTGTGTCGAGTATTCGCACGAATTGCGAATTGTCGAATCCTATTATCTTAATATCCTGCGGAACTTTCAAGCCTTGCTTAACCGCATGACGGTATAACGCGTACGCAAGCATATCGTTTGAGCAGAACGCTCCGTCGAATTGCGACAACTTGTTTTGCAGACGGTCGGCTACAAATGTATTGTAGTAATTATAACCGAATTTATCGTCTGTTTGAAAAAGCTCGTAACTCACTTTGTGCGAGTTGCAGTAGTCGGCGAATCCGCGGTATCGGTCATGACCCGCAAGACGCGCGTTCGTCATAGGGCCGGATATGTGCAGAAGCTTTCGGCAACCTTTGTCTATAAGCCTTTTTGCCGCAATCTGACCGCCCGCGAAATTATCGGAAGTAACCATGGGTACGTCGGGAAGCACGCGGTCGAACGTAACAAGCTTAAAGGGGACGCGCTCGTAGTGTTCTATGTCGAGCGTGTGCGAGCAGACAATAAGACCGTCGATTCCCTGACCGTTTAATATGCGTATATATTCCTGTTCCAACTTAGGGTCGGTGTAACTGTTGCAAAGAAGAAGTCGTTTGTCGCGTTTGCGGCATTGCCACTCGATTTGACTTATTAAGCCGCTGTAAAACATAGAGCCGCAGTCGGGTACGAGAATCGCGATAATATCCGACTTGCTGCTTTGGAGCGAGCGCGCTATGCGGTTGGGCTGATAGTTAAGTTGCTGCATAGCGTCGTAAACCTGCTTGCGCGTGTTTTCGCTTATATATCCGCGGTTGTTCAGCACGCGCGATACTGTGGTTGGAGTAACGCCCGCTATTCGCGCTACGTCCTTGATACTTGCCATAATAAATTAACCTCACGGTTTCGGTCTTTGGAATTAAGTCAATCGTTTGTAAGCTTAGGTTAAATTATAACATATTAAAATAGATTTGTCCATTTATAAAACGGAGGATATTTCCATGAAATCCAAAAAACACCTTAGTGCGATATTACTTGCGCTTTGCATTGCGGCAATTACGGCAGTCGCTTTTCCCGTGTCGGCGTATGCGGCGGAAACGCAAACCGCGCCGCATTTCGAGCAGTACCGCCCGCAACTAAGCTATACGCAAAACGAGCATTGGAACAACGACCCCAACGGATTGTTGTACGTTCCGGATGCAAGCGGTACGGGCGGAACATACCATATGTATTATCAGTATGCCGTAACGGGCAACAGGTGGGATTCCATGCATTGGGGACACGCCACAAGCACCGACCTTATACATTGGCAGGAGCATGACGTTGCCATAACGCCTTTGTGGGCAAACGACGCGGCGTATATAGCAGATAAAACAGTTCCCACGGGGCCGATATTTTCGGGCAGTGCGGTGTACGTGTCGGAAAAAAACAAAGGGCGCGGCTACAAAAACGAGGCGGGATTCTATGCGATTTTCACACAGCCTAAAACCGCCGAAGAACGCGACGCCGAGGCGGCAACGGAAGGAACAAACGACCAACGACAAACGATTGCATTTTCACCGGACGGCGAATCGTTTGCTCATTCGGAATTTATCGAAATACTGAAAACCGCCGATAATCTCACCGTTGGCGATGGCGACGACGAGCAGAGCATAGGACTGAATAATCCGGGCGACTTTCGCGACCCGAAAGTGTTTTGGAGCGACGACCTTAATAAATGGATGATGGTTGTAGGCGGCGGCGAAATAGTGCAGTTCGCGTCCGATAATCTTCTCGATTGGCAGTATGTTGGCACAACGGGTTTTTGGGGCGAATGTCCCGACCTGTTCCCGCTAGAAAACCCCGATAATTTAACGGGGGCTTACGGGGAGCAGACGTGGGTGCTTGTTATGTCGCCCGAAGATAAACCGCAGTCGCACGAATACAACGGCACAAGCCGCGAAACGCATGAGTACCCCAACGAATACTATGTGCTCGGCACTTGCGACGAGAACGGTCTGTTTTCGGCTTACGAAGGCGAAACTCCGAGGCAGTTTTCGTTCGGGTTCGACAGCTATGCCGCGCAGACGTTCAATAACGCTCCCGACGGCAGACGCATAGGCGTAAGTTGGGCGGCAAATTGGAAAACGGTTGACGAATATGCCGAAAGCGGAAGCGGTGGATTGCGCGATAATTGGAACGGCGGTATGACCATGATTTATGAGCTTACGCTCGAAGAAATAAACGGCGAGCTTATGCTTGCGCGCAACGCAGTGAACGAATACAGTGCTCTCCGCAATGAAACGCTTTACGGGCAAGACGGCGTAACAATAGGGGACGACAATATTTTAAGCGGTGTAAACGCCTCTCTTGCCGAGGTTGACGTAACTTTGAACGTAGAGGAAGCGTCGGCGCGGAAAGTAAGCTTAAAGCTTGCCGAATCGGAGTACGAATACACCGAAATAGTGTATGATATTCAAAACGAAATTCTTACGGTAGACCGCAGTAATTCGTCGCTTGCGGCAAAACACACTTCTCGTTACAAAATTTTATACACGGCAAAACTTTCGCCGCAAAACGGCGAAGTACGTTTGCACGCTTATCTCGATTGGGGCAATCTGTTTATATCGGGCGGCAAAGGCGAAGTCAGTGCAAATGTGGCTGTTTTTCCGTCTTTGTACAGCAACGGAATGTCGCTTACAAGCGACGGTGAAATTCATGCGGACGTCAAAGTGTACGCATTAAACGGAATTTGGGACAATGAGGACGCGCTCGGAAGTTTCGACGGATTTTATCTCAGTGCAACCGCCGAAACAATGTACGTAGGCGATACGCTTACCGTGCTTGCGTGTTCGCCGAATCCGTCGTTCGATTGCGGCGATATTACGGTTGTGTGTTCGGGCGATTCCGTTACTGCGGATAAACGCAGTGACGGCAGTCTGTCGGTGTGCGCAACGGGAGTTGGCAAATCGGTTATAACGGTAACGTACGGCAATCACGAAAAGCAAGTAAGCGTAAACGTGCTGTCGGGTCGCGTAAATTCCGATTTGAATTTCGTTACACAGTATGCGGGCAAATGGAGCGTTGACGGCGGTTACGTGGGGAACGCAGGTGGCGACGGCTTCATATATTCCGAAAACAAGTACGCGAATTTTTCGCTGTCGGCTACCGTTACCGCGCGGAGCGACAATTCCGTTGCGTTCGGAATTTTGTTTGCGGCGGGCGACAACTATCACACTTATTATTGCGCAAATTACGATTACGCGGCGCGCGAAGTCAAGCTGTGGATGAGCGGCGGCGAGTCTGTTGCATCGTATCCGCTTGCCCTTCGCAGAGGCGACCCCGTAAAATATAAGGTAACGGTTTACAACGGCGAAATCACGATAGAAGTAAACGGTATCGTTGCGATAGTAACGTATCATGGCTTGTATACAGGCGGCTACGTGGGGCTTAATGTTTATAACGGCGAATTTTCATTTGACGATATTGCTATTGCGTCGATTTACGGCGCAGGCGAGCAGGTGCGCGAATACGTGGGCGATTCGGCATTTATCCTGCGCAACGAAACAACGAAAGAATATCTTACGTCCGTCGATTATTCGGTGGACGGCGGAGAACTTACGCTCGGTCAAAACTATTTATCGTCGCTTACGGGCGGCAAAAAATACGACTTTACGCTAACGCTCGAAAACGGAAAAACCACTGTATTTACGCTTTATACCTACGCCGCCGTACAGATTTTCGACAGCTACCGCACTCTTAACGGCAGTGATGCGCTTACGCTTGCGGTGTCGCTCGGATTGGCGAATATAAGCGGCGTTACAATCGACGGAAAAGAGGTTAAATATACTTATGCGGATTCCGCGCTTACGATAGACGGCGGTGTGATTTCCGCGCTCGGAGAGGGCGACCACACGGTGCGCATTTTAACCGATAAAGGTTCGGCGAATTTCGTGTTCGGATACGAAATAATTCCGCCCGCGCCCGTGAATAAAACGGGGATTATTATTAGCATTATAGCGGCAGTGCTGTGCGCTTGTCTTATAGCGGCGTTTGCGGTATATTGGATTGTGTCGGGAAAAAACAAAGCTCGGGGGCAAAAAGCATGATAATTTCATACGGCGAAATATTGGCGGATATGATAGGACGTGAGCAAAACGGCACGGTATCGTACGAACGCTATGCGGGCGGTGCTCCTTTTAACGTGGCATGCGCCATAGCGCGCTCGGGCGGCAACAGCGGCTTTATAGGGAGTGTCGGCAATGACATTATAGGTAAATACCTTTGCGGATTCGCAAAAAATCAAGAACTTGACTTTGTCGATATAACTATATTGCCCGATGTAAATACAACGCTTGCGTTTGTGGAACTTGCACCCGACGGCGAACGCAGTTTCTGTTTTTACCGCAAGAGCACAGCCGACTATATGCTGTCCGAGAAATCGCTCGAATACATTAAAAAAGCAGACACGGTACACATCGGTTCGCTTATGCTGAGCGAAAGCAAGGGAATCGAGTTTGCCGATAAAGCGGTTGAAGAAACTAAAAAGCACGGCAAAAGACTGAGTTTCGACGTGAACTACCGCGACGATATTTTTCCCGACGCGGCAAAGGCAAAAAAGATATACGCAAAGTACGCACAGGCGGCGGATATAGTAAAATATTCCGAAAACGAGCTCGAAATGTTCACGGGCGAAAAGGGGCTCGGCGGCATAAAAAAGGTATCGCGACCCGATAAGCTGATATGCGTAACTCTCGGCGGAAACGGCAGTGCCTACTGTATAGGCGACAGGGTGCAAATCGTGCCGAGCATAAAAGTGAAGCCGATAGACACCACGGGCGCGGGCGACGCATTTTACGGCGCGCTTCTCGGCAAACTCGACGGCAAGAATTTTTTGTTGCTTTCCGATGCCGAATTGAATAACATATTCCGTTTTGCAAACATAGCGGGTGCACTTGCCACAACCGCGCGAGGCGCAATAAGCAGTTTGCCCGAAAAAGAGCAAATCGAAATTCTTATGTAATAAGCTTGTGTTATTGTTTAAAGGGCAAAGCGTTAAATTCGTTTTGCCTTTTTTGATTTATCACGTTTTATTTTGCTTGAATGTGCAATAATCGAAATTATGAGCGGAAGTGAATTTTTAAATTCGGTTAAAAACTTTTTCAGCGGTCATGTGTTTAATATCATACTGTTTTTTGCCGTGCTTGTATTCGGCGTAATTGCGGTAAAGATAATAATAAATATAGTAAGGCGCATATTCGCAAAAAGCAGAATGGAAAAAATCGCACAGCAGTTTATAGTTACGGTAATAAAGGTATTGCTGTATCTTGTGCTTGTACTCGTGCTGTTAAGCCTTGCGGGAGTTAAAATAACCGCAATAGTAACGGCACTCAGCGCGGTGATTTTGGCGGTGGGACTCGCGCTTGAAAACAACATTGCCAACCTTGCAAACGGAATAGTAATAGTCGCAAACAAAATGTTCAAAAAGGGCGATTACATTTTTGCCGACGGAGTAGAAGGTAGCATAACCGACATCAACTTTTTATTTACCACAATCGACACGACCGACAACAAGCGCATAACGATTCCAAACAGCACCATAGTAAACAGCAGCGTGCTTAACGCGGGCGCAAACCCGACCCGCCGAGTGGAATTTACGTTTTCGGTTGCTTATGAAACCGACGTCGAAAAGGTAAAAAATATAGTAACGGGCGTTATGAAAAGCAATGGCAAAGTGCGGCTTGCGCCCGAGCCGTTTTGCAGGCTTAAAGTTTTAAATGCAAGCAGTTTGGACTTTTTTTCTAACTGTTGGTGCGACACCGAGGACTATTGGGACGTTTATTATTACGTAGTCGAAAACGTATACAACGAGTTCAAGCGCAACGGAATAACGGTGCCGTATGCTCAGCTCGAAGTCCGCTCCCGCACCGATTCGGTCGTTATGCCCGTAAACGCCGAACCTTTGCCCGAGCGCATTGAAAAAGAACGCGTGCAGTCAAACCGAATCGACCTTGAAAACGTGAGTCTGTCGGAATTTCTGCACATACGTAAAAAAGTCAAAAACAAAAAAGGCAAGAGCGAAAAAAAAGGGTAAGAGGCTCCCGCTTTTTACCAATCGATTCTGCCGCAAAGTGCGTCTAACGAAATATCGAAAACGTCGGCAAGCATACATAAGTACGACAGTGTAGGCTCGGTTTTGCACAACTCCCATTCGCTTACGCATTGTTGCGTTACATTTAGCTTTTTTGCCAAGTCGTTTTGCGACAGGCGCGTTTCGGTGCGGGTTGAAAGTTACGGAGAGGATGCGAAATTTTCGTACTCTTTGTCCGGAACTCATGTTTCGGGGACTTTGATAACCAACGGTAATCACAGAAAACTTTACTGTAATATAACTATAAGAGGAACTTCTGTCGGCTCTAACGAAGTTACATATTGGTTTAATGCGGAAAAAGGGGAAATTCAGGTTATACTCAGTGCGGGAACATCGTCGCAAACAATAAACGGATATTATTTCGTAAATGAATATTGCGAGTTGATTCCGAATGAATCATGGGGGCGTAACAGCGCGGAAGATTAAAAACTTCTCAGAGCATTATTCGAACTTTCGAACGCCGCCATCGATATCTGTTTGGAAGATTACACGAAGCTATATGACGTAAATGCCATTATCGGCGATTTCTCTGCAAATGCGAAAAAAGTAAATAACATACGCGTTGCGAGTATTGCCATTATTGCGGTATTCGGTATTTTGGCAATAGCCGCAGGCGCGATATACGGAATATTCGAGTCGATAGGCAAAAAAGCAATAAACAAGAATAATAGCGACTGCGAGTAATAATATTCGTATTTAAACAAAGCAAATAATAAAAAGAGTAAACAATCGGGTTTACTCTTTTTGTGTTAATCGCTATTCCGTCAGTTCAGTATTGCTATGAACATGTTAAGGTAGGCGGCATATAAAAGCCATGCCTCGTAAGGGATTAAAAGCCATCCTGCCGCGTTTGAAACCTTGAACGAGTAAATTATAAGGGCAAGGTTGATTGCCGAGAGCGCCGCCAACCAAAGGAACGAGAACGTATATAATTTAAATGTGAAAAAGGCGAACGGCCACAGAATATTAAATCCGAATTGAATACACCACAGCACCGTGCTTACGCGTTTGTTCGTTAGCAGATTCGGGGTTACGGCAGGGGTGCGAATTATGAAAAACAGCGATAATCCAATCATTACGTACAGCACGCCCCACACGTAGGGGAATACCGCGTCGGGCGGAGTTGCGGGCGGCAGTACAAGCGAATCGTAACCCGCCTTGCTTCCGGATAACAGTCCCGCAAGCATGCCTACAAGCAGAGTGCCGATTGTGGTTGTGAAAAACAGAGGAATACTTACTCTTTTTTTAAGATGAGCGGTTTGCGCCATAAACTTTCTCCTTATTCGGGATTAGTGTGTGCGCATTTGTTTCCGATTATCCGCCCGTTTCAAAAAAGATGCAAAACGTACTCGTTGACAAGCAGGAACACCGATAAAAGCATAAGATAAACGGCAAAGCCTTCGGTTCCGTGGTTTTTAAGCAGTTTAAGCATAAACGCAACCGCAACGAATCCGCTTGCAAACGAGGCGATAAGCGCGGCAATTAGCGCGCCCGCGCCCACTCCGCCGCCAACGCCGTTGAGCGCGAGTTCTATTATGCTCGACCCCGCAATAACGGGAATCGACAGCAAAAACGAAAACTTGGCGGCTTGCTCGCGGTTGTAACCGAGCAGAGTCGCCGCCGCAATGGTAGTGCCGCTGCGGCTCAGCCCCGGCAAAACGGCTATTCCCTGAGCCGCTCCTATTGCCGCGGCATGAGGATAAAGCATTTCGCCGCGCGCGCGGCTTTTACCGAAAATACCGCAACAGATAAGCAGAATCCCCGTTATTATAAAGCCGTAAATAAGTAACGCTCCTTCCAAAGCGTCACGGAAAAAGCAGGTTATTATTCCGCCTATTACCGCCGTCGGAATGGACGCAACCGTAATAAGCCGCATTTGTTTGCCGAGCGGCTTGCGCGCAACTTCCCAAATCTCGCGGCGCATTGCGATTATAACGGCAAGCAATGTGCCGAGGTGGCACACAAGCTCGAATCCTACGCTTACGTCCGCAGTGCCCAAAAAACGCCCCATTAAAATAAGGTGTCCGCTACTTGATACGGGCAAAAATTCCGTAAGCCCTTGCGTTATTCCCAAAACAATAGCTTCCCAAACAGTCATGTTTATTTATATGAGCGCGGAATTTCATAAATGATTATTATTGCCGCCTTGGCTCAATTCGTTTGGAAAACCGCCAGATTTGTGGTATACTTATCTATAAGCAATAAAAGGAAATACTGCCAATGTTTAAAATCTGGGCAAAAACAATACTTAATCATAAGATAACGCGCAGTTATTTGTATCACAGCGCCGACAAATTTAATGCCGACGAATTTTTGTATTATTTAACCGACATATGTCACGAAATGGATATTCCCACTCCCGTTATACTGAAAAGTCACGTGCGCAATTACTCGCTTTTCAATATAGCCAAATTCCGCAAGCAGGATTTTGTTGAAAGCACCGATTTCGATTCGTTCGTCATAGAGAACGCGGGCGAGTGAGTAATGAAAGAATTAACGTCGGAAAAATTAAACGGAAGGTTTTACACCCCCGAATTTATTGTAAACCGCATCATCGAATTAACGGGTTATAATGGACAGGGGGTATTAAAAAAGCATATAATCGATAACAGTTGCGGCGACGGGGCGTTTTTGGTTGCCGTCGTTGATATATATTGCAAAGAGTTTTTAAAACATTGTACGGATACTGCGTTGCTTTCCGAAGAATTATCCGCATATATTCACGGAATCGATATAGACAAAGCGGCAATCGGAAAATGTATTGAAAATCTGAATAAAACGGTAAAGCGTTACGGACTTAAATGTGTCGAGTGGGACGTTAATTGTTCCGATGCGTTAATCGGTTGTAAATATTACGGCAAGATGGATTTTGTTTTGGGCAATCCGCCTTATGTCAGAGTACACAACCTGGGTAGCGCAATCGATAACATAAAAAAGTTTTCGTTTGCCAAAAACGGCATGACGGATTTGTTTATAGTGTTTTTTGAAATCGGACTTAAAATGCTTAACGAGAACGGGGTTTTGGGGTATATAACGCCGAGTTCGTTTTTCAACAGTCTTGCGGGGCGGTATATGCGCTCATACTTAGTGAACAATAATTTAATCGACAAAATAGTTGATTTAAAACATTTTCAGGTATTCGACGCAACGACTTATACCGCAATAACGGTTTTGAAAAACAACCGAACGAAAATAACAACCGAATACTTTCGGCTCGAAGATAAAAATAATTTGGTTTATGAAGATACATTTAAAGCGGAAGATTTTTATATTTGCGATAATTTCTATTTTTCCGATAAAAAGAGATTAAGCGAGCTGAAACGAATTTTGACGTTTAAGACCGGCAAAGAATATTTTTTTGTTAAAAACGGGTTTGCCACGCTTGACGATAAATTTTTTATAGGCGACTTTGATTTCGGCGAATTTACGATACCCGTAGTCAAAGCGTCGACGGGGAAGCGATATAAATGTATTTTCCCGTATAAAGAAGGCAAGTTGGTGCCTTATTCGGAATTAGAGAATAATTCCGATATAAAAAAACATTATGCAGGCAACAAAGGAAAATTATCGAAACGCAGTATCGAAAAAAACGGTAAGTGGTATGGGTTCGGTCGTTCACAAGGTATAAACGACGTATATAAGTGCAAATATTCGATTAACGCTTTAATAAAGACGCCATCGGATATAAAACTTATTAAGTGCGATAAAGGGGTAGGGGTATATAGCGGTTTGTATATTCTTACGGAAGCTCGTGAAAGCGAATTAAGAGAAATGTTATGCGGCGATGATTTCATAACCTATATTTCGCTACTGGGAAAATATAAAAGCGGAGGCTATTATACTTTTTCTTCAAAAGAATTGAAAAATTATCTCGAATATAAATACGCACAAAGGAAAGTTTTTGAAAATGGACAATAATGGATTTTTGGAAGCGCTTAAAAAATCGTTTATTACTTATTTGCGTACCGGTGCGCGAAGCAATAAGAAACTCGCAGTATTGCATGGCGCAATTTCCGAGGATTTGAACGAAAGGTTAGATGATAATAAGTATACAGTGTATTCTTTGGGATTTGAAAAGGGAAAAGAACGCAAAATAAACGGGCGATACGTAGATAAGGCTGTGGATATTACCATAGCTGAAAACAATAAACCTATAGCCGGCATAGCCGTTAAATACGTAATGAGCAACTATAAGCAAAATTCAAACAATTATTTTGAGAATATGCTTGGGGAAACGGCGAATATTCGTGCGGCGAAAATTCCATATTTTCAAATATTTGTAATACCCGACAGTGTACCGTATTTTAAAAAGGGTGCGGTAATATCAAAGCTCGAGAAAATTAACGAGCACAATTTAAAGAAATACATAGTTTTATCAAAAGACGATGTGCAAGATTTTTTACACACGCCGATTAAAACTCTTGTTTTTATCGTGCATATAAAAAGTAACGATGAGAGCCATAAATTCGCGGACAAAAAAGAATATGAAAATTACTATTTAAACAATGATTTTGATATGAGTATATCCGATTTGAAATTTGATTTCGGTAATTCAATCGTGTATAATGATTATGATACTTTTATGCAAAAAGTCGTTCACGCAATTAAAGCAATATAATCGATAGAAACAGGTAATAATGTTGATTTATAGGCTTGACAACAGTCGGGCAATCGGGTAAATATAACGAAAAACTCACGGAAGGGCATAATATGAATTTAACACAGAAAATAATCAAAGCGCATTTGGTCGACGGCAATATGGTTGCGGGCGAAGAAATAGCAATTAAAATCGACCAAACGCTGACGCAGGATTCCACGGGAACAATGGCGTATCTTCAATTCGAGAGCATGGGCATAAAAAAAGTGAAAACCGAATTAAGCGTGGCGTATATCGACCACAACACTTTGCAATCGGGATTCGAGAACGCCGACGACCACGCGTATATTCAGTCGGTTGCCTTAAAGCACGGAATAAGAGTGTCGAAACCCGGCAACGGAATTTGTCATCAGGTGCATTTGGAGCGTTTTTCGCGCCCCGGCAAAACCCTGATAGGCTCGGACAGTCATACGCCCACGTGCGGCGGCATGGGCATGCTTGCAATAGGAGCGGGCGGTTTGGACGTTGCGCTTGCAATGGGCGGCGCACCGCTGTATCTTAACATGCCCAAGGTGGTTAAGGTGGAACTGCGCGGAAGATTAACTCACAACGCCGCGGCAAAGGATATAATTTTGGAAGTACTGCGTATTCTGTCGGTAAAAGGCGGAGTGGGCAAGGTTATGGAGTATTGCGGCAAAGGAGTGCTTTCTCTTTCCGTTCCCGAGCGCGCAACCATTGCGAACATGGGCGCGGAGTTGGGCGCTACCACGTCGATTTTTCCGTCCGACGAAACCACGCGTGCGTTTTTAAAGGCGCAGGGGCGCGAAGAAGATTTTATTCAGCTTTCCGCCGACGACGACGCAACCTACGACGAAAGCGTGGTAATAGACTTGAACAAACTGCGTCCGCTTGCGGCATGTCCGCACAGTCCCGACAGCGTTAAGCCCGTGTCGGAGCTCAAAAACGTAAAGGCGGACCAGGTTTGCATAGGAAGTTGCACTAATTCGAGTTTTGCCGATATGCTTAAAGTGGCGGCGATTTTAAAGGGTAAAACCGTATCTCCGAGCGTCAGCCTTACCGTAAGTCCGGGGTCGAGGCAGGTGCTTACAATGCTTAGTAAGTGCGGTGCGCTTGCCGATATAATATCCGCGGGAGCGCGTGTACTCGAATGTGCCTGCGGACCTTGCATAGGTATGGGGCAGTCGCCCAAAACCGACGCGGTAAGCGTACGCACATTTAACCGTAACTTTTATGCACGCAGCGGAACGGCGTCGGCAAATGTTTATTTGGTAAGTCCCGAAACCGCGGCGTACACGGCGCTTAACGGTTATTTGACCGACCCGTCGGAGTTTGACGAGGTTAAAGTGACTTTGCCCGAAAAATTCGAAATAAACGATAATCTTATACTTTTGCCCGAAAAGTTCCCCGATGCGGAAGTGGTGCGCGGACCGAATATAAAGCCGTTTCCCAAAACGCACAAGCTATGTAAAAACATTACGGGCAAGGTGCTTATAGTGTGCGACGACAACATAACAACCGACCACATAATGCCCTCTAACAGCAAGCTTTTGCCGTATCGCTCGAATATTCCGTACTTAGCCGATTATTGCCTTAATCCCGTAGACCCCGAATTTTCCGTTCGTGCCAAAAGCGAAGGAGGCGGTTTTATAGTGGCAGGTTCTAACTACGGGCAGGGAAGCAGCCGCGAACACGCCGCGCTCGTGCCGCTGTACCTCGGAATAAAAGCGGTGTTGGCGGTGTCGTTTGCCCGCATACATCAAAGCAACTTAATAAATAACGGCATTATGCCGCTTGTATTTGTCAATCCCGCCGATAAAGACGGCATAAGCATGGGCGACGAGCTTTGCATAGCCGATGCTCCCGCCGAAATCTCGCAAGGCAGTATCGTAACCGTGCTTAACAAAACCACGGGCAAAACGATTGAAACCAAGTTGGAACTCAGCGACCGCTTAAAGCATATAATGCTTTGCGGCGGTGTTCTCGCCTCTATAAAGTAAGCGGTTATTGCGGGTTGCAAGTAATACTCGCATTGCCTTTAAATTGCGGGCGGCGACGCAATCCCGTCTGCGACGACAAAAAATAAAAAACCGAGGGGTTATTATATGAATAAACTGTACTCCGACATTGTAAAAATATTGCGTGAAGATTCGCGCACTCCCGCAAAAAACATAGCGGTAATGCTCGGCAAACCCGAAAAGGACGTAACCGCCGCAATCGCCGATATGGAGAAACGCGGCATAATAGCAAAATATACTTTGCTCGTAAACGAAGATAAGCTTGACGAAGAACGGGTGTCCGCTCTTATAGAAGTAAAAGTCAGTCCGCAGTTCACTCACGGATTCGACAGCATTGCCGAGGATATTTATCAATTCGACGAGGTTAAAAGCGTTTATCTTATGTCGGGCGCATACGATTTGGCGGTGTTTATCGAGGGCAGAACGCTTAAAGAGGTTGCGGGATTCGTAAGCGAAAAGCTTTCGGTTATGGATAAAGTGCTCAGCACCGCAACTCATTTTATACTTAAAAGATATAAGGCGGAAGGGGTGCTTTTGCAGGACGAAAAAAGCAAGCGGCTTGCCGTGAATCCGTAAACGGCGGAGATATAAATGGATTATGATAAAATTCTGTCGCGTGCGGCGCGTGAGATTCCGCCGAGCGGCATACGTAAATTTTTCAGCGTGGTAGAGGACGACCCCGAGGCGATTTCGCTCGGAGTGGGCGAGCCCGATTTCGTTACGCCGTGGGAAATTCGCGACGCCGCGATAAAGTCGATTCAAAAGGGTTACACGGCGTACACCTCTAACAGCGGCTTAAAGCGACTTAGGGAGGAAATATCCGAATATCAGCAAACGCGCTTTAATGCACGGTACTGTCCCGACGAAATAATCGTCACGATAGGTGCGAGCGAGGCAATAGACATTACCGTCCGCGCGATAGTGAACCGCGGCGAAGAAGTGCTTGTGCCGGACCCGTCGTTTGTAAGTTACAGCCCCGTAATAACGCTTGCGGGAGGCGTAGCCGTGCCCGTAGCTTGCAGTATGGAAAACGGCTTTAAACCAACCGCAGAGGCGTTGGAGGCGGCAATCTCGCCGCGTACAAAGGCGGTGATACTTCCGTTTCCTAATAATCCAACGGGCACGGTGCTTAATTGCGCCGAGCTGTCCGCGCTTTGCGAGGTTATAAAAAAACACAATCTCATTGCTATAACCGACGAAATTTACGCCGAACTCACCTACGGAGAAAGCCATGTTTCGGCAGCGGCGTTAAACGGCATGCGCGAGCGCACCGTTCTTATTTCGGGATTCAGCAAGGCGTTTGCAATGACGGGTTGGCGCATAGGCTACGTTTGCGCGCCGCGCGAAATTGTTTCGGCTATGCTCAAAATTCATCAGTATGCAATTATGTGCGCGCCTACTGCCGCGCAGTATGCCGCGCTTGCCGCTCTTTCCTGCGGCAAAGAAACGCATTATGCGGCGGTAGAGGAAATGCGCGAAAAGTACGACATGCGCCGCCGTTTTATGGTGAGCGAGCTCAATGCAATGGGACTGTCGTGTCCCGAGCCGAGCGGTGCGTTTTACGTTTTTCCGAGCATAAAGTCAACGGGACTTACGGGCGGTGAATTTGCCGAAAAACTGCTTAAAGCAAAGCATGTTGCCGTCGTTCCCGGCGATGCTTTCGGAAGCGCGGGCAAATATCACGTGCGCATGAGCTATGCCACGGGCATGAATAAAATTACCGAGGCAATAAAGAGAATAGGAGAGTTTGTAAAACAATAAAGCAAAAAATAAAATCCCCCGCTTTACGGTAATTCTCATAGGGAATTTAATAAAATGCAAATAAAAAGATTTAGGCATAGCATTAAGCTGTGCCTTTTCTGTACTTTTTTT
>CAMUAL010000028.1 GCA_947086925.1 uncultured Clostridia bacterium | reverse complement strand
CCGAAATGATAAATTGCGAAGGTTGCCGTTCGGACGGAATTAAATCGCCCTATTGTGATGTTATGTGTCCGATTAGACAGTGTGCGCTTGGTAAGGCTATCGAAACCTGCGGCAAATGCTCCGCTATGGACGGTTGCCAAACCGTTGGAATGGTACTTGCCAATAATGCCGAAGCGTTAGGTAATTTGAAATCAAGTAAAAAGTAACGGGCTGTTAAAATGCTAATAGAAAAATATGAAAAAAAATCTTTTGTCGTAATAGGGAAAGAAGGCTCGACCAAGGACGGCGCCGACTTTATAAATAAACTGTGGGTAGACGCAAACTCTCATTTCAGCGAAGTTCGGCATTTGGCAAAGAAAGACGCAAGCGGCAATATAGTCGGAATATGGGGAGTAATGTCGGACTTTTCTCATTCTTTTAAGCCTTGGGAAAATTTTGCAAACGGACTATATCTTGCGGGAGTCGAATGCGAAGACAATGCAAAAGCGCCCGAAGGATGGACGAAATGGATTGTTCCGAGTTACGAATATATTCGAGTTGAGCGTGTAAGCAAAGATACATTTTTGAGAGGTTTACAATATTTGCAGGATAACTCGTTTGAATTGGTCGGTGCGGTACACGATTATACCGATTCGAAGACAGGGAAAACGTATATGCTATTCCCTGTAAGAGTTTTGCAGACTAATCTTTTTGAGGAATGAATATGATAGGTATTTATTTTAGCGGCACAGGGAACACAAAACATTGCTCGGAATATTTGTTGCGGCTGCTTGATGAAAATGCACCGTCGTATTCTATCGAAAACGGAAACGCAATAGAAGCTATACGGTCGAGCGACGAGATAATTTTTGCTTATCCCGTGTACTATTCCTATCTGCCCAAAATCGTTTATGACTTTATCGTAAATAACTCTGCGGCTTGGAAAGACAAAAATATTTTCGTTGTAGCGACTATGGGCTTGTTCAGCGGCGACGGCGCGGGTTGTGCGGCAAGGCTTTTCAAAAAGTACGGCGCAAAAATCTTAGGCGGCTTGCACATAAAAATGCCCGACTGTATCGGCGACGTTAAATTACTGAAAAAGTCGTTCGAAGAAAACAAAGAACTCGTTAAGCGAGCCGATGTAAAAATCGAAAATTGGGCAAAGAAAATCAATGTCGGTAAATATCCGCAAGACGGATTATATTTCTATGATAGAATAGTCGGGTGTATCGGTCAACGCTTATGGTTTCGGGGAAAAACAAAAAACTATTCCGACAAATTGAAAATAAGCAATGACTGTATAGGTTGTGGGCTATGTGTAAAACAATGCCCTATGGGAAATATCGAATTGAAAAACAATAAAGCAATCGCCGGCAGTCGTTGCACTATGTGTTATCGTTGTATCGGTTTATGTCCTAAACAAGCAATAACATTATTGGGTAATACCGTAATCGAGCAATGTCGTTTTGATAAATATAAAAACAAGTAAGTTTATTATGAAAATAAATAAAGATGAACATAAAAGCGTGATAATCGGTTGTTTTTATGCTTGCTGTCCGTATTGCAAGAATACGAAGCGTTAATGGAATGGAATGAGTATGCCTAATGACGTTTTAAATCGGTATAATTCTGTATTTTATAACTTTTGTATAACTTTTCTGCGGTTGACATAAGTAAAATCGCGTTGATATAATTTAATCGGATTTAATGAATCGCTGTATTGCTTTTAAATGGGGGGAATATCATGAAAAGAATACTTTCGGCGTATCCGTTGTTTGTAAAAGACCCGTACTTTTCGTTTTGGGCGGATTCCGAGGATTTCGGGAATAACGACGTGATTTTTTGGACGGGCGAAAAAAAGGGATTATACGGCATTTTGCGCGCGGGCGGAAAAACGTATTCGTTCACGGGAAAAATCCGCGGGGTTACGCCTATGCGCACAAAAGATATTAAGCTTACGGCGTTTACCACCGACTGCACGTTTACCGCCGACGGCATAACGCTTTGCGTCAGCTTTGTTTCGCCGCTCGCGCCGGACGATTTCGAAATGATGTCGTGCCCCGTGTGCTATATAAAGTGCGAGGTTTCGGGTTGCGAAAATGCCGAAGTTATGCTTGCCTTGCGCGAGGACGTTTGCTATTCGCGGGCGGGCAAAAGCGAAATGCAGGGCGGCGAATTTTCTTGCGGGAATTTCGACGCGGCGTTTATGGGACTGAGCGGGCAAGCGCCGTTTTCGCACAACAACGATGCAAGCTGTGCCGATTGGGGATATTTTTATTTGGCGGGAGAGGAAGCGCGCTACGTAAGCGGCAAAGAATTTTATTCGGAAATATGCTGCTCGGATTATTCGGGCGAACAGCGTAAATTTATACTCGCAAGCGCGAAAAACGGCGTGGTTGCGATAGGACATGACGACGTGTCGTCGGTGCGCTATTTCGGCGAAACGCTTAAAGGATACTATTTAAACGGGCACGGTATGCCCGAGGCTTTCGATTACGTTTTCCGCAATATAAGTGCCGCGAGCGAAAAACTCGGCCGTTTCGATTCGCTTATAAGGCGTCATGCGGAGATTTACGGCGAAGATTATTACAATATTCTTGCGGCGTCGCTTAGGCAGTCGATAGGTGCGCACAAGCTTGTAAAAAACGGCAGGGGCGAGCTTTTGTTTTTGTCTAAGGAGTGCTGTTCGAACGGTTGCATTGCAACGGTAGACGTTACGTATCCGTCTGCGCCGCTGTATCTTCTTTTCAATCCCGAACTTTTGCGCGGAATGCTTGTACCCGTGTTCGAGTTTGCGAAAATGCCCGTGTGGATTTACGACTTTGCGCCTCACGACGTGGGAACTTATCCCGTTTGTTGCGGGCAGGTTTACGGATTGAACGACGATTGCAAGGGTTTGGGCGAGGTGATTGCGTGCGGCGAAAACAAGAGCCGTTTCGACGTTTTCGCACTTCCGCCGAACAGGGATATGTATAAACTCGACAGTCAAATGCCCGTCGAAGAAAGCGCGAACGTGCTTGTTCTGCTTGCGGCATTATATAAGCTTCACGGCGATATGTCGTTGTTTGAAAGCAACCGCAAGCTTCTCGATTCGTGGGTGGAGTATCTTGTGCGGTACGGCTTGAAGCCCGAATCTCAACTTTGCACCGACGATTTCGCGGGGCATCTCGAAAACAACGTGAATCTTGCGATAAAAGCAACGGTCGGCATTGCGTGTTACGCCGAGCTTATAAAGGCAACGGGGCAGGAGGAACAATATAAAAAATTTCGCGCGGTTGCCGAAAGCTATGCGGAAAAACTGTCTGCGCTCGGCGAAAACCGCGACTGTCTGCCGCTAACGTGGGAGGGCGGCGACACCTTCGGATTGAAGTACAATCTTGCGTTCGACAAACTGCTCGGACTCGGGCTTTTCTCACGCGATTTGCTCGAAAAAGAGGTGGACGCGTATGTTAAGCGGCAAAACGGATTCGGCACGCCGCTCGATAACCGCGAATCGTATACAAAAGCGGATTGGCTCATGTGGTCGGCGCTTCTTACCGACGACGTAAACAAGCGAAAAAAAATAATGGGCGCGGTAGCGGATTTTATCCGTTCCACGCCCGACAGAATACCTTTTTCGGATTGGTACGACAGCATTACGGCAAAAAGTATGGGATTTCGTAACCGCACGGTAGTCGGCGGCTGTTTTATGCTTATGCTTTGGGAGCAAAAGGGAAAATAAGTTTAAATTTCCTTAACGGTGTTTCCTTCTATTATTTTAAAGGGGACGTGTATTTTGTTGCCGAGCGATTTTCCCGATATTATCGAAAGCAGAGTGGTAAAAGCTATTCTGCCTATTTCCGTTTGGTCCTGATAAACGTGAGTTACTATTGGACTTGTAACCGATTCGTAAGTATCGAACATTACAACCGAGTAATCGTCGGGGACGGACTTTTTCATTTCGTCGAGCGCGTTCAGTATTAACTGCGTAACCGTAAATTCCGACGATATAAGCGCGGTTAGCTGTTTGTTTTCGTAAAGAAAGTTTTTAATGTTGTTTATGTCGTTTCGCATAACGTCGACGTCGGAGGGGGAATGCGGACTCATAATGTTGTTAAGCACGTGCACGTCTTCCATTGTTTTGTGTCCCGTAAGATAAAACGAAGTGTAGCCGTCCACACGTTCCTGAATCGACGAGGTTTTGTTTTGCGGACTGCATATAAAACCCACGTGCTCATGACCCTTTTTTATAAGATATTCGGTTACGGCTTGCGCCGCCGCAAAGTTATCGGTACTTACGCTTGGAATCGCAAATCCCGCAAAATAGCGGTCTACAAGCACAATGGGGAACTTGCGGAAGTGAAGCTTTACAAGCGTTTCGTTGTAAAATTCGCTTTGCACGGGCTGAATTATTATGCCCTCCACTCCGTATGCAACAAGCTCGTTTACGGCTTTGGTTTCTTCTTCGAGAGAGTCGACCGAGTTTTTGAAAATCACGTTGTAGCCGTTTTTAGAAGCTATTTGTTCTACTGCGGTAAGTATTCCGAGTCCGAAACTGTATGCAATGTTGCAAAGCACAAGCCCAATCGTGTGGCGGTTGGGTTTTGACGGAAGTTCTTCGACAAACGTGCCGCGTCCCTGAGTGCGCGATATGTAACCGTCTTTTTTAAGTAACTGCATTGCCTTTTGTACGGTTATGCGCGAAACGAAAAACGAGTCGGCAAATTCCATTTCGGTAGGAAGAATCGACCCCGGCGGGTATTTGCCCTTTATTATATCTTCTTTTATTTTACGGTATACTTCCATGTACAACGCGCGACGGCTGTCGGTCGTTTCTTTCATAATAATGCTCCTTAAAAGGGTATCGGTAAATTTATTATAACACCGCATTTTGTTTTTTGCAATAGTTTTTAACAAAAAAAGAATTAAATGTTATATAAATGACATAAAGCAATAAAAATTGTTATAAAAGAACTTAAAGGTATTGCAATTCCAAAAAAAGTATGTTATTTTATTGGTAGCGAAAATGTTATGCACGGTTCGTAAAGGCTGAGTCCCGACATATAAAACGGGGTTGTTGTCGGCGACACGAGCATACAGACATCTCAGGGTAAAATTCAAGGAGGAAAGTATGAAAAAACTATTCGGCATTATCTTTTCGGCTGTAATGTGTTTTACCGTTTTATTCTCGTTTACGGCGTGCGGCAAAAGCAGTTACACCAAATACAGTGAAGACGGCAGAATGATTTTAACAATATGGGCGCCCGACCAATATGCGGGCACTCAGGTGAGCAACAAGTTCAATGCGTTTCTCGATAAGTTCAACGCAACCGACGAAATGAAAGAACTCGGCGTTACGCTTAAATTCAACGCCGTAACTCAGTTGCCCACGTCGCTTAAAACCGCTTGCATGGCAGGACCGTCCAAAATGCCCGATATAATTATATGGGACAGATTCGCCACGCCGTCGAACACAAACTATCTTATGGATTTGAGTTCGCTCATAGCCGACGATAACATAGAAACTACGAAATTCCTTGCCGAAGCTTACGACGAGCTTACGGTAGACGGCAAGCAGTACGGACTGCCGCTCGACGCAGACCCGTGGGGAATTTACGTTAATACGGATATAGTAGATTCCTACAACCAAAACGCGGGGGGGGGAAGTTTAATTGACTTAAACGAGCTTGATACGTGGACGGCGCTTATCGAAACCGCAGACAAGCTCACCGTAAGAAGCGGAAACAACGTAACGCGTTCGGGACTTAACACCACAAGCGCCGACGGACAGTTTTTCTCGTTCGTATTCACGGGTACGGGCGAACTTATAAACACCGATAAAACGTCGTCCTCATACGGCGACACCGTTATGCAGGACGGCATTACGGGAATTAAGAGCGACGGGCAATCGTTGCGTGTATACGATACGCTCGCGTTTTTCGATGACCTTTACGGCAAAAATCTGTGCAACACCGGACACGGCGGCACGGATGCTTTCGGAAACGGTCTTTGCGCAATGACCTACGGTTCGCTTTACTTCCCGCAAGAACTTTCGGCATACAATTTGAAGAACTATAAAATGTTGCCGTATCCCGCACGCGACAGAACGTACATTCAAGGCGAACGCAATGCGGAAATTATCGACCCCGACGCAACCGACGACAACAATATGCAAAACGGACAGGTGGGCGGCATGCTCGGCGGCTACGGTCTTACCATACCCAAACCCGCTTTCTCATCGGGTCAAACCGACGAGTGGAAACGGCACGTAAGTAAGGCGTGGGAAGTTATAAAGCTGTGGATTATGAACGATAAAATTCAGGAGCTTTACTACACCGAAAACGAAACCATTACCTGCCGTCGCGACTTATGGACAAAGGAATATTATACGCAGAACACCGGCGTTATAGGCGATATACTGCCGTACATAGACAATTACAAAATGCGTCCGAGCGTAGCCGGTTACGAAGTTTTCGAGTCGAGCGTAGTGCGTTCGGAAATTCAGTCGCTTAAAGAGGGAAGTCAGAAGGTTCTCAAAACCTACACCAACATACGCAGCAGCGGCAACGAGCTGTTACGACAATCGCAGGGGAGAGCGTAAAAATGTCACGTTTGCGACTTTCGATTAAGGCGCGGCGCAATATTTACGGATACGCGTTTGTTTTTCCCGCACTGTTGTTCTTCGCCGTGTTTGTACTTATTCCGCTTATAATGTCGCTCGTGCTCAGCTTTTATAAAACCGACATGTTCTTTATGAATATGGAGGCGATAGGATTCGATAACTTCAAACGTGTTTTTCACGATTCTCTTTTTTGGAAAGCGATATGCAACATACTGCTTTACACGGTTATGGCAGTTCCGCTCAATGTGCTTATTTCTCTGTTGTTTGCGGCTCTCGTAAACAGTAAGGTAAAAGGCTCTAAAATATTCAGGGTGCTGTTTTATCTGCCGAGCATAACGAGTACGGTTGCCGCAAGTATAGTTTGGCTTTGGCTAATGAATCCCGCTTACGGACTGCTTAACAACATACTGCGTGTGTTCAACCTGCCCGAGGCCACATGGCTTACGCACTCGAACACCGCGCTTATATCGGTTACTCTTATAACCGTTTGGCAGGGCGTGGGCGGCAACATGATAATCTTTTTGGCGGCTTTGCAAAACGTGCCTACTCAGCTTTACGAGGCGGCTAAAATAGACGGCGCGGGAACTCTGAGAATTTTCGTTCGCATTACCGTTCCCATGCTTGCACCCACTATGTACTTTATTTTAACAATGACTCTTATAGGCGCGTTTCAGCTTTACGATCAGGTTTACGTGCTCACTTCCGGCGGACCGGCAAACTCCACTCTTACGCCCGTGTACCTTATTTGGCAAAACTCGTTCGGCGAAAACGCGGGACCGCAGGCGGGCTACGCCGCGGCGCAGGCGTTCGTACTGTTTGTCATTATAATGGTTGTAACCGTAATAGTGCGCAGATTCGACACCGACAGCTCGGCGGGTAAAGACAAAAAGCCCAAAAAGGCAAAACGGTTAAAGGAGGCGGCGGTATGAATAATGCGGAATTATATTCCGACGCAAAGCTTCTTGCCTCAAAAGACCGCAACAAGCGTATAGCTAAAAAAGTGATTTTAAGAATCGTTTTGTATATTCTGCTCGTGTTATGTGCGGTTGTAATGTGCTTGCCGTTTTATTGGTCTATTATAACGTCGGTGCGTGCCGAGAACGAAATTCTCAAATTGCCTATAAGTTGGTTTCCGAGCGTATTTACGTTATCGCATTACAAAACCGTATTTCAAACGATTCCGTTTTTCAGAATGTTATTAAACAGCTTGCTTACCACCGTTTTGGGCGTGTTTACCAATCTGTTTTTCGGGTCGCTTGCGGCTTATGCGTTCAGCAAAATAAAATTCACCGGTCACAAAATTATTTTCAATATTCTGCTTACTTCCATGATGATTCCGGGAGTAATAACGCTTATACCCACTTTCTTTGTGTTGTTCAACTTCCCGCTTGCGGGCGGCAACAACATAATAGGGCAAGGCGGAATGGGATTCTACGATAACCTCGCATCGGTAATCTTGCCCGGAGCGATAGGCGTGTACGGAATCTTTTTCATGCGGCAGTTTTTTGTTGCTCTGCCCAACGACATGGCGGAAAGCGCGCGAATGGACGGTGCGGGCGAGTTTTACATATTTTTCCGCATTTATCTGCCGCTTGTAATACCGGGGCTTTTAACGCTCGGAATATTCACGTTTCAAAGCGGGTGGAACAACTTTATGTGGCCGAATATAGTGCTTCAAAGCGCCGAGAATCAACTGCTTACAATGGCGTTTAAATTCTTTAAAACGCCGACCGAGGTAAACTACGGTCCTTTGATGGCGCTAACAATCTTAATGGCAATACCCATGTTGGTACTGTTTGTAGCAATGCAGAAATACTTCGTTCAGGGCGTAGCCGTGGGCGGTATTAAAGAATAAATTCTGGGAGGAAATTATGACAAAGACAAAACGTAGAACCTTGGCAAGCATAATAGTTATGTTGCTTGCCTGCGCGGTAGTTGCGCTTAGCATGAGCGCTCTTGTTACCGCACGTGCGGCTTGGGATGCCTTTAACAGCGATACCGACGGCAATGACCCCGCTTATTACGGCGGCGTAGCCGCAACCGAAGACAAAACCGCAAAAGAGGTTATAACAGAGGCGGCTGTAAAAAAGGTGAACTCTTTAAACGCGGCAATTACGGCGGCAACTACGGGCGAAGGCGCAAAGTCTCTCAGCGAGGCTTATGAAGACGGCGATATTATCGTGTATTCCAACGCAAGCGACGACGGTTTGCTTACTGCCGGAAACAACGCCCGCTCTAATTGGAAAACGTGGGATAAAATACCCGTTGCCGACTTAAAGCGTCTTAACGCAGGTTACGACGGTTGGGGCGATAATTACGTGGGTTGGCTTTCTTACGACTCGCTTAGCGGCGAAGTTTACGTTATCACAGCCGAGTTTGCCAAAGATTACAGCGGCAACGGCAAAAAACTCGGAACTGCCGCAAGCGATATGTTCCGCGTGTACAGCAGCGATACCGACTATATTACGTATCAGAACTTTGCGGGCGGCTACATGAAGCGAGAGGGAAGCAGCGTAAGTCACGTTTTCGGTAAAAACGTAGACGAAGACGGCAACGAAATCGCCGCAAATCCCCGCGGATTCATCGGCGTTGCCAACGATACCATTGCTTCGAGCGTGGGAACCACCAACAAAGCTTTGCAACAAGCTTTTATAGACGCTTACGACAGATACTTAAACGACGAATTTAACGCAGGTTATCCGTTCACCGTAGTAGTACAAGAAAACGACCTTACGTTGCAATACTTCCGTAACGGCGACAGCGTATCCAACCCTTATAACGACGGTGAAAGAACAAAGTGGGCGTATCTTGCTTACAACGAAGACGACGCTTGCGCTTACCTTATAAAAGACGAGTTTGCGCGCCTTGTTGAAACCAACGGCAACGCAAAGCAAATAGGTTATCCTACGGGAGACGCATTCCTTGCAAGCGACGGTAACAGATATCAGAACTTTTCAAACGGCTATATGAAAGCCGACGGCGCCGACCCTAATAACAGTAACGCAACCATGAAGTCGGGCGTTAACGTGGACATGAACGGCGCCGAACAGGAAATCGACATAGCCAACAACATAGGCATGTTCGGTCCTACCGTAAGCGACGGCGTAATACCTTCTTCTTATACCGCGGCAGAGTTCTCGGCGGCTATTAAATCGGCATACCGCGAAAAAGTGGATTTTTCCGACGATGAAACGCTTGCAAAGGTAGACAAGGTTGTTTACTCGAACGGCTATATTTCGCAGACTTATACCGACAACAAGGGCAACAACCATATGCTTGCTTACTCCGAAGAAATCAACGACTTCGTATACTTCCGTCCCGCGGTTGTAGATAAGCTTTTGGATTCGCTCGGCAAACCCGTGGGCGAGCGCATGCTTGTTGCAACCGTAGACGGCGAAAAGAACATTTATGCTTATCCGTTCGAAAACGGCTATATTAAGCTTACTTCGCAAATGGAAGAAACGATTGAAGGCGGCGATGTTGTTGTCGTGCTCACCGAATCGGCTGTGGCAACCGAGGGCGCAACCTTCGATTCCGACAAAGTATTCTTCGAAACCGTGAGCTATTCGGACAGCATTACCGAAAGCACCGTTAAACACACTTCTTCGGGCGACGACCAATCGGTAGACAACGCATATTGGACTTTGTGGGGAAAGACTCAACCCACCGACGCACAGCTTGTAGAGGCGTTTAAAACCGCCTACAACGAAGCTTTCGAAATAGGTTTCTCGGCAGGCAGACCGTCCGACGGCGGAATCGTGTTCTGGAAGACGGGCAACTCCGGCGTTATAAAACTTACGTTTAAAGGCGGCAACGGAAATGCGAATTTCTGGGGCGACAACACGATAATGCTTTATAATCCCGTTACCGGCAAGGTGCATATTTCTACCGGTGCGCTTGCAAACTGCTATGCAAACGACGGTGCGTCGGGTAACGGTTGGGCAACAACCGATATGCTTGTAAACACCGAAAGCGGAATAATCGTTCAGCAGTTCGATATTCACGATTCGGTTGTTGAAACCCGTCCTATTTACATAATAGTCGAAAACGGCAGAGCAAGCAAGGTAAGCGGCACTTACGACTTCGAGGCAAACAAAGGCAGCGGCGAGTGGGTTAATTATCTTTCGCAGTTCGGCGGCAGTATTTCGTCGACGCCCGTAAATCTTGCTCCCGTACAGAGCGGCGCGAACGTGGCAATCGACTTTTCCGATTACATTGTGAACAAAGACGGTTACATTGTTAAATACAATCTTGTGTCCGATTCCGGCTCGCTGTCAAACGACGGCAAATTCACGCTCAACAACGTAACTGCAAACACAACCGTAACGGTAGAAGCATACAGCGCGTTCGATAAACTTACGTTTAACGTAAACGTAACGCTCGAAGGTGCAAGCGGCGGCGATAACGGTGATGACAATAAAGACGACGGCGGCAAAAAGAGATGCGGCTCGGTTGCTGTGGGAAGCACGGTTGCGGGAGCATTGCTCGCGCTCGGACTTTCGGCGGCGGCATTATTCATCCGCAAGAGGAAACAAAATGCTTAACACGTCGAATTCGCAGGTGCGGGGGCAATCCTCCGCACCGGTGCGAAACGATTTAAATTACATAGCAATGCGCAGAGCCGTAGGCGAATTTACCGATTCGCTTATAGGCGACAAGCGCAAATTGTTGTTTAAAAACTGCTTTTATTCAACGCTCGATTCTGCAACGGAGTTGCTCGACGACGGAAGCGTGTTTATGTACACGGGCGATATACCGGCAATGTGGTTGCGCGACAGCAGCGTTCAGGTTATGGCTTATCTGCCGTATGCGAATATCGACGACGGCGTAAAAAAACTCGTTAAAGGGCTTCTTAAACGTCAGTTTTATTATATTTGCATCGACCCGTACGCAAACGCGTTTAACCTTTCGGCAAACAACCGCGGTCATAAAGACGACGTAACCGACTTCGACAGTCCGTGGGTATGGGAACGCAAGTTTGAAATAGACTCGCTTTGTTACCCGTTATGGCTTGCACAGAAGTATGCCGATTTAACCGCCGATTATTCGGTGTTCGACAGAGGCTTTTTAAGCGCGCTCGCTTGTATTTTGGATACGTTCGAAACGGAACAGTTCCACTTCGAAAAATCCAAGTATATACACAGCCGTCCGCTTTATCCGCAGTTTCCGACGCTCGATAATAACGGCAAAGGTTCGCCCGTAGGCTATACGGGGCTTATATGGAACGGCTACCGCCCGAGCGACGACGTATGCACCTACGGTTATCTTATACCGTCGAACATGTTTGCAACGGTTGTGCTCGATTGGCTCGGCGCGAATCATTCAAAGGTTAAAATTCCGCCCGATATGCTCGGTAAGCTTAACCGCATAAACGGCAGAGTAAAAGAGGGGCTCGCTAAGTACGCCGTAGTATCGACCGATGCGGGCGATATTTACGCTTACGAAACGGACGGACTCGGCAATTACAATTTAATGGACGACGCAAACGTGCCGAGTTTACTCAGTTTGCCGTATCTCGGATACTGTGCACCCGACGACCCTTTATACTTAAATACGCGCAAGTTTATTCTTAGCGCAAAAAATCCTTACTACTACAACGGCAAAGCGGCTAAGGGTGTGGGGAGTCCCCATACGCCCGACAAGTACATTTGGCACATAGCGATAGCCATACAACTGCTTACTTCCGCCGACGGCGCGGAACGCAGAGAGTGTCTGCGCTTGCTTGAAAGCACCGACGCGGACTGCGGCGTTATGCACGAGGGATTTCATTGCGATAACCCGTTTGAGTTCACTCGTCCGTGGTTTTGTTGGGCAAACACTTTGTACGCAATGGCTGTAACCGACATGAAAGAAAAAGGGGAACGCGTATGAAAAAGAAAGTCGTTGCTTTAATTGCGGTATGCCTTACAATGACATTGGGTTTGTGCGGTTGCGGAAATCCTCTTAAAGGCTTAAACAAAACCGCAAAGCTTTATGCCTCGCGCGCAATTTTACTCAACGATTCGGTGCGTGAAAAGTATTGGCAAAACGATACTCTGTTTATGTTCCACGCATATCCCAACTTTACCGATGACGCGAGCGGCACGCTAAGCACTGCGTTTGTGTGGCCTTACACCGAAACGGTTGCGGCGTCGTGGCGCATTGCCACTTTAAGCAAAAACGCAAAAAAAGAAGTCGAGGACTATTACAAGAAAACGCTTAAAGGTTTCGAATATTACAGGTCGTTCAGAAAAGATTTCCACACTTATTGCGCGTCGCGTTCCACTACCGTAGGCATGGCGGCGGGCGATACGTATTACGACGACAATATTTGGATAAGCCGCGAATTTTTAAACGCCTACGAAATTTTCGGAACGGAGGATTATCTTGAAACGAGCGAGGCGGTTGCCGAGTTTGTTTGGAGCGGTTGGGCAAACGACGATTTGGGCGGCATATATTGGTGCGAACAGAAAAAAAATTCGCGCAATACCTGTTCGAACGCGCCTGCATCGTTGCTGTTTGCAAGGCTGTACGAAAAAACGAAAAAATCCGAATGGCTCGACAGGGCAATAAGGGTTTACGAGTGGACGTATTCGACTTTGCGCGACCCGTCCGATAATGTGTATTGGGATAACATAAGCAACGAGGGAAACATAACCACTTGGAAGTTTACCTATAACACGGGAAGCATGATTTCGTCGGGCGTTAAGCTTTACGAAATAACGGGTGAAGAAAAGTATCTTACGCAGGCAAAGGCAAGCGCGTCGGGCGCATATAACTATTGGTTCAAAGACCGCGACGACCGCGACTATAAAGTAATAACTTCGGATAATCCGTGGTTTAACGTGCTTTTGCTCGACTCGTGGGTGGAGTTGTATCCGCACGACAAGGAAACTACTCGCGCTTACATAGAAACCTACGAAAAAAATCTTAACTTTGCTTATGCCGACTTATACGACAATCTTATGCCGCCGAATTGGGCGGACGGATGGAGAAAGGACGATAGCGGCAATGTGTCGTTCGGTTCATATGGCGGCGATTACGGCAAGGGTTTGAATCTTCTCGACATGGCGGCGAATTCCGAAAACTTCGGAACGCTTGCATATTTCTATCAACACGTAAAGGAGTAAAACATGAAAACGTATAAAAAGATTCTTGCGGCGCTGTTTTGCATGATTCTTTCATGCGCGCTGTTTGCCGCATGCGGCGATACCCCGAGCGCGGGCGGCAACACCGAATACACCGTCACCTATAACTCCGACGGCGGCACGCTTACGGGCGAAACTTCGGTTAAAGTAAAAGCGGGCGAATCGGTAACGCTTCCGACTGTAATCAAAAACGACTGTACTTTCGAAGGCTGGTACAACGGCTCGGTTCTTGCGGGAATTGCCGGCGAAAAATTTACGCCCGCGGCAAACGTGACTCTTACCGCTCATTGGACGGAAAACCCCGATTACGCGGCAATCAACTACGAACGCGCAGTCGAATACGCAAAAGTTATACGCGAGCTGTATTGGGATTCAAACACAAAATTAAGCAAGCTTACGCCCACGGGCGGAGTGCCGTTTTTGTGGCCCAACACCGAACAGCCCGCAATGGTAAACGGCATACTTCTTGTAATGCCGAAAAACGACCCCGACCGCGAGTTTTTCGAAACGTACTTAGAGGAACTTATGGACGGTTTGCGCTATTACAGAGCTAAATCCGTTAACGTCGGAAACGGTCAGTATATGGAAAACGACGACTACTATATAGCAAATTACGGCGAAACCGACGGCACCGCAAACGCTTACGCCATTTACAACTCGGGCAGAGGAGGTTCTTACGACAGCCAAAACGTAAGCATGAGCTCGGTGTACTTCGACGACAACATTTGGGTTGCGAAAGAATTTTATTACGCTTACCTTAATCTCGGCGACGAAAAGTATCTCAACGAAGCGGTAAATATCGTGAATTGGATTGTGGGCGAAGGCTATGAAAGTCACTTAAAGCTTAACGGCATTTATTGGCAGTGGGGCGCAAAGTTTATGTTCGAGGGCAGTACTTCGCTTAACGACAGTTCGCATGCTTCGCTTAACGCATGTTCGTCGGCGCCTACCGCTATGATGCTTGCAAAGTTGTATCAGGTGCTTTCCGACTCGGAACACAGCGATAAATTCGGTGCGCTTGCCGAATCGTATTTAAGCACTTCTATGAATATTTACGAATTTTGTTACGCTACGCTTATGAATACCACAAACGGCTGTTTACGCGACAAGATATTCCTTAAAGAAGGATTTAAGGATATGACGAAAACAGATGACTGTATTCAGCAGTACGACGAGCAGATTTTGCCGTACAACACGGGCACGTATATGTCGGCGGGAGCCGAGCTTTACGGCATAGCAACCGCGCAAGGCAAAACCGCCGTTGCCAAAGTGTACAATAATCGCAACACGGCGGTTGCACAAGCCGCGGATATTCAGTTTGCGAATCCGCAGGTTGTTCAGGGACAGTACGCATACAATAAAAACAGTTGGTTTACGTCGTTTTTAATCGACGGTTACATCGATATAGAAGCTACGGGTGTGGATTGCTCCGAGTATGCAGAGCATCTTCGCAGTTCGCTCGATTACGGTTGGAACAATAACCGCGCCGCCGATAAGCTTGTTTCGCCCGCATGGGTTGCGGGTTGGAGCGAATATCCATCGGACGACCCCGGCAGCGAGAATAACGGCAGACAGATACTTTTGCAAGCGGCAAACGCTCACTGCTACGCAATGCTTGCGCATTACTACGAATAATATGATTGTGAATTGAATCGTAATACCGAACGAAAAAACGGGACGCTAAACACGGTGTCCCGTTTTTGTAAGTTTGCGCAAGGCGTGCCTTTACGGACGGCGGAGCTGCGAACATGTAAAAAGCCGTTGACACCTTTATTGCTTTATTATAAAATAAAAACTATGAATAATCCGAACGCGCAACGTGAACATACCGTAACGCCCGTTGGAAGATTTGCGCCCACTCCGGGCGGAGAACTGCATGCGGGAAATATTATTTGCGCAATGCTTGCGTACCTTTCCGCAAAGGCGGCGGGAGGCAAATTTATCGTGCGAATAGAAGACCTCGACCCGTTAAGGTGTCCGCGCGATTCGGCAATGAAAATGCTCGATACTCTTGCTTTGTTCGGACTTGTAAGCGACTGTCCGACGGTGTGGCAGAGCAATCAAACCGAGGTTTACATACAAAAAGTAAACGAACTGAGTAAGCTTATAAAGCTTTATCCGTGCTACTGTTCTCGCGCAGAGCTTCATGCCGCACACGCGCCGCGCCTCAATGACGGCGGCGTAGTGTATGCGGGTACGTGCAAAAATCTCGCCGATTCCGAACTTTACGAACTGAGTAAAAAGCGCAAGCCGTGTTTAAGGGCGGAAGTTCCCGATGAAGTCATACGATTCACCGACGGCGTTGCGGGCGAATACTCGCAAAATCTCAAAACCGATTGCGGCGATTTTATACTCCGCCGAAGCGACGGGGTGTATGCGTATCAGCTTGCAGTGAGCGTAGACGACGGCGAAAGCGGGGTTACCGAAGTAGTGCGCGGGCGCGACTTATTAAGCAGTACGCCGCGTCAGATTTGGCTTATGCGTTTACTTAATTACCGCGTGCCGAAATATTATCATATACCGCTCGTGTGCGACGGCAACGGGCGCAAACTCAGCAAAAGCGAGGGGGATTCGGTTTTACGGTTACTTAATAAGTATCCGCCCGAATATATTTTGGGCAAGCTTGCGTTTGCCGCGGGTATTTCCGCGACCGATACTCCCGCAACTCTCGATATGCTTATTAAAGAATTTTCGTGGCGGAAAGTAAAGCGCGGCCGTATTTTTTTGCCGCTCTGACCGAGCGAAGCTTGACGTTTAACGTATTGCCGCACGAGTAAAATGCGGTTTGACATATAAACAATTCGGTGGTATAATAATTGCGTAAAAATTTTCGGAGGTTACATATATGAAAAAAGACGAAAAATCCGCAGGTCAGCTTTTAATGGATAAGCTTGCCTATAAGAAGAAAAATTATTTCGAACTCGCAACCGAAGCCGAGCGCAAAGAGATATTCGACTACGGAGAGAGATACAAAGCATTTATCGACGCAAGCAAAACCGAGCGCGAAGCGTGCGCCTATTCGGTAGCCGCCGCAAAAAAGAAGGGCTTTACCGAATACAAACTCGGCGACAAGCTTAAAGCGGGCGACAAGCGTTATTACATAAACCGCAATAAAAGCATTGTGCTGTTCCGTATAGGCAAGAACAATCTCGAAACCGACGGTTTCCGTATAATCGCGTCGCATATCGACGCGCCCCGCGTGGATATTAAGCAGAATCCTTTATACGAAGAAGGCGGTATGTGCTTTTTAAAAACTCACTATTACGGAGGAATCAAAAAGTATCAGTGGACGGCTATTCCGCTTGCCCTTCACGGCACGGTGGTATTGTCCGACGGTACCAAAAAGGATATATGCGTAGGAGAATCGGAGCAAGACCCCGTGTTTTACATTAACGACCTTCTTCCGCACTTGGGCGGCGACCAAATGAGCAAGTCGGCGGGAAAGGTTATAGAAGGCGAACAGCTTAATATAGTAGCGGGCGGCTTGCCTTACGCGGACGACTCGGTAAATAATCGCATTAAGCTAACCGTTCTCAGCATACTCAACGAAAAATACGGTATGTGCGAGGAGGACTTTTTGTCGGCGGAGTTTTCGGCTGTTCCCGCGTTTAAGGCGCGCGACATAGGTTTCGACCGCGCGCTCATAGGCGCATACGGACATGACGACAGAGTTTGCGCGTATCCCGCTCTTACCGCGATACTCGATAACGACAGTCCGCATACGGTAATCTCCATGCTTGTTGATAAAGAGGAAATAGGAAGCGAGGGCACAACGGGTATTCAGTGTAAGGTTTACGAAGATTTAATGGAAGAAATTTCGCTTGCTTTGGGCGCGAATTATCGCAAGGTGCGCGCGGTTTCCAAATGCCTTTCGTCCGACGTAACCGCGGCTTTCGACCCCAACTTTTCCGAGGTGTACGAAAAGGCGAATGCGGCAATGCTTTCGTGCGGAACTTGCATGAACAAGTTTACGGGCGCGCGCGGTAAAAGCGGCTCGTCCGACGCCGACGCGGAATTTGTGGGTGAAGTACGCCGCATGTTTACGGAGTCGGGAGTTGTGTGGCAGACTGCCGAACTCGGCAAGGTAGACCAAGGCGGCGGCGGAACGGTTGCCAAATTCGTTGCAAAACTTAACATAGATACCGTCGATTTGGGTGTTCCCGTAATTTCGATGCACTCGCCGTACGAAGTTATTTCAAAAGCAGACCTATACAGCAACTACAAAGCGTTTTTGGCGTTTATAAAATAGTTTTAATTTAAGCGTTTAATGGATATAATAGGATAACGGTCAACAAATACGACAAAAAGAGCAAACGGAGGTTTTAATGAAAAGAATATCCGAAAAAGTCGCGTTAGTCGCGCAGATTTGCATAGCTTTGATTTTTGCGCTTACCTTGATTCTGTGTATGTCGGGGGCGGTGAGTCAGAACGATTTGCAAGACAATAAAATTACGTGCGTACTGTTCTCGGTGCTCATTGCTGTATTTGCGGTGCTGTCAGCATACTTGCTGTACTGCGCGTTTTCGGCTCGTGCGAATATAAAACGCGTACTGCTGTTTTTCGACGCGGGCGGAGCTACACGCGCGAGTGCGAAGGTTGTAAACAACATAGTAAAAGGTTGCGCCGAGCAAGTTACCGAAGTTAAGATTCGCAAAGTAAAACTTCATATCGACGAAAAGCAAGAGGTTGTGGCAACTCTGTATATCGGGGTAAGCGCAGATGCTATCGGTAAAGCGGTAAACAAACTGCGCGCACTTATAACCGATAACTTTTTAAAAACGCTCGGGCTTGCTTTGGGTGCGGTGAACTTCGAAATAGACAAGCTCGATAAAAAATTCACCCCCGACACTTCTGCACTCGACGCTATTGTCGAGAGCGATTCCGAATCGGTTGCGCCCGTAGCGGAAAGCGTTTCCGCATTGCCCGAAAACGAAGAAACTCCCGAGCATGAAGCGGCTACGCCCGAATATCAATCGAACGAAACAAACGAGTAATATAAATAATCGCATAACAGACAAACGCGTCTTTAAACGCCCTGAAAAGCGGTAAAGACGCGTTTTTTATTTGCTCCGAGTTCTTTATCGACTGCAAAAGCCAAATGCGCGTAAATGCCCGTTAAGGCTGTGAAATGCGCGCGTTCTCCTCTTGTTTTGCCGCGTTTAACATAAGTCGGTTTATAACTATGCACGCCGTAAAAAGTATGGTGGGGAGCAGTCCGAATACCAAAAACGCAAACAGTTCATGTTCCGGTCCGTGCTTTATAACCCTTCCGAATCCGCAAATAAAAACTATCGATAACGGAATCAAGTGAATCACCGAAAACACAAACGAAAGCCTGAGCGACCGCTTTCTGCTTTTAAACTCCGTATATTCCGATTGCTTTTTTATGAAAGAAATTCCGTCTAACAGATAAATAACAATTACGAATATGAACCATGCGCAACAAACTGCGGTTGCTATTTTCGATAAAGGCTTAATGACAACATAAAATATCAATAATACGCCGTAGTCGTATTCGCCGTAATTCGCGCCTTCCGTGGCGAATATAACCCGAACCGCGTTATATATAAAAATCACGGCGTAGGCGACAAACATAGCCGCAATCAAAAAGCATATTACGGCAAGCGCGATTTTTAACTTGTTGTAAGTTTCCGTTTTCATCACATGGTTTTCCGTTTCTTTTTGGGCAGTGGGGTAATGCTTTCCAAAACGGGTATAACGCTGTTTACGAGTTCGGAGTTTTCTATATCGAGAATATAATGTTCTTTCGAGCCGGCGTACGGAATACCCGTTTCGGCGCCCGAAAGCAAGCTTTCGACTTGCGGAAGTTTTTTAACGTATACGCAATTATCGCAAACCAAAAGTATGGGTTTATCGTTTGCGTAAACCATGTACTCGCCGAACATTTTTTTGTATCGCACCGCAAAGTCACCGCGAATCTGCTCGCACACGAATTCTATAAAATCGACGGTTGTAGCCATAATATTTATCCTTGAATTTTCAATATTTTTATTCTTAATCGAATAGCTCGGTTATTTTCAAACTGCCTATTTTGTTTGCTTTAAGCGCGGCGTTCCACAAGCCGTCGTTTGCAAACCGCAAGCAATACAAAGGAGTTCCGTCAAACTCCTCGCCGTAAATGCGCAAGTAAACGTCGTAATCGCCGTTCGGCAGATTTACATTAAGCGAACATTCGTAGTTTTCGTCTCCCGTAAACGGGGTTACGCTTTGTTCCGCAACAATGTTTCCGTTCATGTCCGCAAAAATTATTTTCGCAAGCTTTGTGCGGTTCGAATTGCCGAATCCCGCGTTATTAAGAGTCAGTCCGATTTGCAATTCGTCAATTCTCTCGGCGTATTCGAATACCGAATCTTTTAAAACAAACCTGTATCCGAAATGATTTTTTATGTAGTTAAAAGCGGTTTCGTCGTAATATAATTCATCGTTGCCGCACTCATTGGTGTAATATGCGGATTTCCACTTATTTATAACAAAGTTGTTCCATTGCTCGTTGAGGTAGCTTAAATTAAGCTCGAACATTTCGGGTAGGCATTTGTCTATATCGTGCAAATTGCTGCTCGGTATAACTACTTCGCCGCCGTACGGCAAATGCGCCGTTTGCGTGCTTAAAAATTCAATTTCTTTTTGTCTGTCGGTATAAGTTCCCAAATCGGTTTCGGAGCCGAGATAGCCGTCGTTGTAAATTCCGAGCCTATACGCCTCGCTCGATTCGTCTATTGCGTATCCCGAAATATCGTTTACGGTAATGCCGAGATAATCGTAAATCATTTTAGGCGTTCTGACAAGCAGTGGAACGCTGTTTGTGCCGTTAAGATACGCTTTTATTATTTCCGTTATGTTGTAAGAGGTGGCAACAGCGCTCGTGTGCATTTCTCCCCACGGTCCTATAAGCCCCGCTTCTAACGCCGTAACCGTGTTTTCGTAGCGGTTTATAATCGGACAAATCTGTTCGATATGTTTAAGCATGGTTTGCAAACTCGGTTCTTTGTTTGCGCTCCCGCCGTACTTCGGGTCGTAGGCAAACCGCACAATCGCGTTCTTGTCGCGTTCGCGTAAATACTTTAATACGTTTTCGATGCCGTCGAGCGCGGCTTTTGTAAGTTCCTTGTCGCCGTTGCCGCTTGTCGCATTCGAAAACGCGCTTATGTCTATACGCAAATGATAAAGTTGCGTGGAATCCGTTATCGCATTTTCGCCGAACACCGCGCCGCTCTCGGTTACGTTTACGGAAATCGGAATGTAAAAGCCTTGGTCGGGATTGTTAATTACGGCGGTGCTTTCGTTGTAGTTTAACTGCTGACGGTGACTTACAAGCTCATTAACCGTATTGTCGGCAGAATTTCCGTTTCCGCGATTCGAATTGCTATCGCAAGCCGACATAAACATACAAAACAGCACGGCTATTATTGCCGCCGACATTAAAAATTTTTTTCCGAATTTCATATTAGTTGTTTTGTTTTTACCCGAATTTTTATTTAACAAACTAAAATAAATCAATTAAAGTAAGCCCGACTGCGACCACGCCATGAGCATAATTGGCAATACGGCAAAACCGCGACATTTTTGTTTTTTTGTCAAGCACGGGTGGGGCGGATTGATATGCCGTGCCATTGGTTTTGACCGATTTGCCGGAAATTACATATTTTCATTATATTACATTCGTACTTAAATTTCAACTATATGACATCATAAAAACTCACTTTGTCACTGCGGCGGGTGAGTCTGTTTTACAAGCGGTTCGCTGACGCTCGCCGTTAAGCACCCGCCACGACCGAAATACCGAATGACCTATAACCGCAACGCCGAGCGAAAAATGAGCTCTCAATATTTCATACAAAGAAAAATACGAACTCACGTTGGCGCAGGTTCGTATTTTTCACTAATGGCGGAGCGACGGTAACCTAAAACGAATTTTCTATATTGTTAAAATTTCATTGTCTTGCAAAATTACTATATTGCTCTTAATGCCTAACTCTTTTAACATTTCTGGCTTTTCGCTGTGAATCGGTATAACCGTTTTCGCATTTGTTATTTCGCAAACTTTTTTAATTTCGTCAATGCCGGCGTGTCCGCTTGTATGCAAATAAACCATTTTACTTCCGCCGTGTATCGCACTATTTATAAAATCGTTTTTGTATTCGTCAAAGGCAGGATGCCTTTTATCTAAATACCCGTTCCACATTGAATATATAAACAAATTGTTCGGAAAATTTGCAATCGCCTTTTGCGTAACATTATTTGTTCTGCCTAAAAAGAAAAAACCTTTTTCAGCCATTAGACCGTGTAGATTTTTGCCGTAAACATAAATTTTGCGCCTATTAAAATCATAAAACGACGAAGTTGTATTTTGCGTAACGATTTTGAGTATTTCGCCTTGAAACTCGTTTTCGCAAATTATAAACGGTTTATCGGTTTTTAATGCGGCATTATATAATTCGGCTATCGTATCTATATTAGTAGAACTGCATAGAGCAAAAACATATTTATTTTTACGCAAAAGTTTATCGGCTTGCGCTCCGAGTTCATGTTCGGTAACAACTTTTTCATCGGTACGAGAAAGCATTGTGCCTTCCGTAATAAGTACGTCTATGTCTTTGCAATATTTTTCAAATACAGCGGGCATTTTACCGCCTCTCGCGCCGTGCATGCGAAAATCGCCCGTATGCAAAATTTTTTTGCTGTCCGCTTCGATTAGCAGCATATATGCGTCAAAAGCGGAATGGTCTATTGTAAAAGGCGTAACTTTAATATCTCCGAAGCTTAACGGCTTGCCGATAATATACTCGTTGAATGTTCGTACTTTATCGGGATTGCCTTTATTAAGTTTTGATTTTAACGTGCTTTGTACGACTGCAAATATTTGTTTGGCAACTTTTCCCATATAAACGGGAATTTGAGGTAGTATTCTTTCAAACATTCCAACGTGGTCGCCGTGATAATGCGTTATAAGTACGGCATTGCAATCGGGTTTTCCGTTCGTTACTCCGTCTATTTCAAGCGGCGAGTGCTCCATTCTAATCGCCGACGGCAATTCTTCGCCCATATCGATTATAATTCGTGAAGTATTCGTTTTAACTTCGGTAACGCATCCGCCGATTTGGTGTGTTCCGCGATAAATTCTTACTTGCATAAAGTATTCCAAATTTCGTCGGTTGACGGTCTTTCGTTTTGCTTAAACCAAACCACGTTGTTTTCCCCAAGCGCGGCAGTTATGGTGTCAATGCTGTATTTGTTATTATCGGTAAGCAATAAAGGCGTTTCGTACACCAGCAATTTTGCCGTTTGAACAAGTCTTTTCGGCTTTTTATATGTTGTTCCAAAAAGGCTATTGATAATTACAATGTAGTTTTCATACTGATTTACTATTGTTTCGTTTTGTTCCGCAATTGCCGCCGAATAAGCGTTGACTTGTTCGATTACTTCGGGTATATAACCTTGTTTTACGTTTACGCGCCTATCGCAAAAAACTTTACCCTCTACAAACATTAACTCACTTGATTGCGTGTTGTATAGTACCAAATCGCACTTTTTTCCTCTCGCCGTATTTCCGTTGAGATTTACTTCAATATCAAGCACGATGGTATTCAGTTCCTTTTCACGGCAATATGTATGACAATACAATGCGTTTAACAAACGACGTTCTTTATCGTTGCCTTTTGTATTTGTAAACTTGCTTTCAATTTGTTTTTTGGCTGTTTCATATGAGGACAAACAGTTTACCGTACAAGTATATTTTTCATACGCCATATCACGCACAAAGCAACCGTTTACAAATTTGTACAAACAACCACCGTCATAATAGAAATATATCTCGTCTTTTCTTAAAGCAGGGAAAACAAAGCCGCTTTTTATGTCGTTCATCAAAAGATTAAAAATGCGGCTGTTTTCATTGTTATATAAAGCAGCAATATGTTTTTTGTCTAACCTACGTATAAAACCCATTTAATATATAATAGCATTTTAATCTAAAAAAGTAAACCGAATATAGCACAAACGATTGTATGGCACTGTGGCGGGTGCTTGATAAAACAAGCGGCTCGCTACGCTCGCCGTCAAGCACCCGCCAC
>CAMUAL010000027.1 GCA_947086925.1 uncultured Clostridia bacterium | reverse complement strand
ATGATGAAAAACGGTAAAATGGGGAAAGGCGGACGCCGCTTTCCGTTTTAATAAATAAATTAGGTAATTCACATTTAAAGGAGAAAACAAATGGTTAAAATCAGATTGACACGCATGGGCGACAAAAAGAGTCCCTTCTACCGCATAATTGTTGCGGATTCACGCGCTCCCCGCGACGGCAAGTTTATCGATATAGTCGGAACATACAATCCGCTTACCGAACCCGCCGAAATCAAAATCGCCGCCGACAAGGCAAAACATTGGCTCAGCGTAGGTGCTAAGCCCAGCGATACGGTTAAGGCTTTGCTTGTAAACGCGGGAATTATCGAAAACGCTAAAAAAGCACCGGCAAAAACCAAAGCAGTAAAAAAGAAGAAAGCGGAATAATAACCGATTTTGGAGGCTGAAATGGAAGAATTGGTGCGGTATCTCGTAACTCGGCTCGTAGCCGACAAAGAATCCGTTGTCGTTACGGAATCGGAGGACGGCGTTGTATCGGTAAGCGTAAATAAAGCCGATATGGGCAAAGTTATCGGACGTCAGGGAAAAATAGCAAAAGCCATACGCACGATTGTTAAGGCGGCGTCGGCAGGCTCCGATAAAAATTACTCAGTAGATATTTTGGAAGCCGAATAGGCTCAAACCGAGAGAATTGAAACATATTCTCTCGTCTTGTTATAATGAGGATTTATGGATTATATTACCGTAGGCGAAATTCTTAAAGCACAGGGAATAGCGGGCGAGGTTAAAGTAAAGCCGTTTACGCAGTCGGGCGAACGGTTTAAAAAACTACGCGTTTTGTATATCGATAATCGTCCGTATAAGATTATGGGGCTGAGAGTGGAACGTGATTGCGTTTACATAAAACTGCAAGGAGTAGACGACCGCAATGCCGCCGAAGCCTTGCGCGGCAAGCATTTGTTAATCGACAGAGTAAATGCGGTCGACCTTGACGAGGGCGAATATTTTATTGCCGATTTGATAGGGTGCGAAGTCGTGTGCGAAAAAGGCGAAGTTATGGGAACTATAACCGACGTTTCGCAGTACGGCGGCTCGGCGGACGTTATTACGGCGCGCAACAGTGCGGGCAAAGAATTTAGGTTTCCGTTTTTAAACCGTTTGGTTTCAAACGTGGATATTGCCGAAAAAAAGTTCAACGTAATAAAAAAACTTTTAGACGAGGTCTGCGTGTATGACGATTAACGTGCTCACGCTTTTTCCCGAAATGTTCGCGCCGTTAAATCACAGCGTTATAGGCAGAGCACTCTCGTCGGGCGTGTTCGAGCTGAACCTTGTAAATATAAGAGATTACAGTGCGGACAAGCACTTTAAGTGCGACGATTACCCGTTTGGGGGCGGAGCCGGAATGGTAATGACTCCGCAGCCGATATACGACGCGGTAAAAGCCACCGACCCTCAACACGTTTGCAAACGCATATTTCTTTCGCCGAAAGGCGCAACGCTTACTGCGGCTAAGGCGCAGGAACTTTCCGAGTGCGATAACCTGCTTTTTTTGTGCGGGCATTACGAGGGAGTAGACCAGCGTGCAATCGACTTGTGCGTAGACGAAGAATTGTCGATAGGCGATTATGTTTTAACGGGCGGAGAGCTTGCGGCAATGGTTGTAATAGATTCGCTGTTGCGCTTTGTTCCGCAGGTTTTGGGCAGTGAAGAATCGGCGCGCGACGAGAGCTTTTCCGACAGTGCGCTCGAATATCCTCAATACACTCGCCCGCAGGAATTTATGGGTCTTAAAGTTCCCGAAGTTCTTTTAAGCGGTCATCACGGCAACGTGGAAAAATGGCGACGCGAGCAGTCGGAAATTATAACGGGACAGCGCAGACCCGACCTTAAATCAAAGGAGAAAACTCGCAAATGATAAATTGGTATCCGGGGCATATGACAAAGGCAATGCGCATGATGGAAGAAAACTTGCGCCTTGTGGATATAGTTATTTACGTGCTCGATGCCCGCGCTCCGCTAAGTTGTATTAACCCCAACTTCGAGAGCTTTATCGAGAAACTCCCCGTTATATATGCCGTAAATAAGGCGGAATTGGGGGATAAAACGCGCGTAAGCGAGTGTATAGAGTATTTGTCTGCCCCCAACCGAGCAGCTTTTACGATAAGTGCCACAACGAGTAAATCGACTGCGCCCATACTGTCGGCAATAAAAAAACTGTGCGGCGAAAAGCTTGAAAAGTACAGAAAAAAGGGTGTGCGCGCGAGCATAAAATGTATGGTTATCGGAGTGCCGAACACGGGGAAATCGACCATAATAAACAATCTGTGCGGCAGTGCGAAAACCGTTACGGGTAACAAGGCGGGAGTAACCCGCGGCAAGCAATGGGTCAGAGTAAACGAATGGTTGGAAGTACTCGATACCCCCGGAACGCTGTATCCCAAACTCGCTAATCAAAACATTGCCGCGCGTCTTGCATATTTAGGAAGCATCAAAGACGAAATTCCCGATACCTTCGAACTTGCGTGTTCTCTCACAAAAGAGCTCAACGCAATAAATCCCGCTATTATTTGCGAACGATATAAAATATCGGAGTGCGAGGGAGAGGAATGCGTGGCGGCAATAGCGCGCGCCCGCGGCTTTATGCTCAAAGGCGGTGGAGTTGACGCCGAACGCGGAGCCGCCGCGCTAATAGACGACTTGCGTCGCGGAAGGCTTGGTACTATAACATTCGATACTGTGGCGGAATATAAATGAAAACGCAGGAGCTTTTTTTGCATGACGTCGAATACACACCCAAAACAGTGGCGGGATGCGACGAAGCGGGACGCGGTCCGCTTGCGGGACCCGTGGTTGCGGCATGCGTCATAATGCCGCTCGGCGATTATATAGACGGAATAAACGACAGCAAAAAAATATGCGAAAACAGGCGCGAAATGCTGTACGATAAGATAATAAATTCGGCAGTCGCTTACGGCGTGGGCATAGCGGACAGTGTGCGTATAGACGAAGTAAATATACTTAACGCAACAAAAGAAGCTATGCGCATTGCATACTCGGAAATGAAAGTCAAACCCGATATATTGCTTATAGACGCAGTTAAAGGTTTGGGGCTTGACTGCGAGTGCGTTCCGATTATTAAAGGAGACGCAACAAGCTACAATATAGCCGCCGCGTCGATTATTGCAAAAGTGACGCGTGACCGAATAATGCGCTCGGAGAATGAAAAATATCCCGAGTACGGGTTTGCGAAAAATAAGGGATACGGCACGGCGGAACACATTGCCGCGCTTAAAAGAATAGGAGCGTGCCCGTTGCACCGAAGGACGTTTATTAAAAACTTTTTCGGCGGAAACGAGCAGATGACGTTTTTAAAGGTGAACGCTCATGAGTAAACGCGATAATAAGTTAAAGGGAAAAACGGGCGAGGACATTGCATGCTCGTATCTTAAAAAATCGGGATACGAGATTTTCAGCCGCAATTTTTGCACCGATGTGGGCGAGCTCGATGTTGTTGCGAGTGACGGCGAAGCGCTTGTATTTATAGAAGTAAAAACGAGAATGAACGATAAATTCGGAACTCCCGCCGAAGCTGTGGATTATCACAAACGCAAAAAGATAAATAACGTGGCGGCACAGTACATTAAAAAGTTCAGATATTTCGATGTTCCCGTTCGGTTCGACGTAATAGAGGTGTATTTGGGTGAGCGCAAGGTAAATCACATAGTTAACGCTTTCGACAGCTATCTGCGTTACTGAGCAAAGCAAGACGCATGCTTGTATAAAGGCAACCGATAAGAAGTAAAATAATGCGGGAAGCTCACGTCTTTATAAAATTTTTATTTTTGCAAGTTCGTTTTGTCATTTGCCAACGCTTGCAATGACAACGGAATAGTGATACAATATAAATGTAATTTATATACAGTATCGCATATAAAGGAAAACTGTTATGTCGGTAAATTCCGTTTTGACAACGTTAGATGAGGACATGGGCGTTTCGATTCCGCCCGAAAAAATCACAATCGGACCGATAACCGTAACAAACACCATGGTAAGCGCGTTCGTAACCATGGTTTTGCTTGTGCTGTTCGCCGTTGCGGTAAGAGTATTTTTTATTCCTCGATGGAGACGTGACGATAAGCATATTTCCGGATTCCGTTTGTTTATCGAGTCTATGGTAAGCATGTTCGATTCGTCCGCTCACGAGCAGAACGGAGAATACGGCGGGTTCGTAGGACCCGTTTATTTTGCGCTTGCGGGATTTATCGCTTTGGGAACTCTTATGGAGCTTACGGGTATGCGTCCGCCCACAAGCGACCTTAACGCCGCGCTCGCGCTCGGTCTTATATCGTTTATACTGATATTCTATTTCGGTTTTCATAAGAAAAAGGCGCGACGGTTGCTACATTACTGCAACCCCATAAACATTATAAGCGATGCGGTTGTACCGTTTTCGCTTGCGCTCAGAATGTTCGGCAGTGTATTTTCGGGTTACATTATAATGCACCTTATATACAGTCTGCCCATGTTTGCACGGGTTGCGCTTCCCGCAGTCGGGTCGGTGATATTCACGCTGTTTCACGCGCTGATTCAAAGTTATATATTTATGTTTCTGTCTATGAGCTTTATAGGCGAAGCAACAGAGTAAATAAGAAAATTCGGAGGCAATTATGGTTTTATCTGTTTTATCGGCAATAGTTACGTTTATTACTAGCGTAGAAGGTCTTACCGCCATAGGCGCGGGAATAGCCGGACTCACCGGTTTGGGTGCAGGCATAGCAATGGGCATTATAACGAGCAAGTCGGTTGAGGGGATTGCGCGTCAGCCCGAGGCGGAAAAGAAAATCCGCAGTTCTATGATGCTCGGACTCGCATTTGCGGAAACTACCGCAATTTACGGCGTTTTGGTTGCAATACTCATAATGGTTATGTAAGGCGAAAGCTCATGGGAACGATATTAGAAAAACTCGGATTGGGCGGTTGGGAAATACTGTTTCATGCCATAAACCTTGTTATACTTATTGTGGCATTGTATTTTTTACTGTTTAAACCCGTAAAAAAAATAATAGCCGCGCGCCGTAAAAAACTCGACGATATTTACGCCGAAAACGAACGCATGCGCGAAGAAGCCGACACGCTGAAAAACGAGTTCGACGATATGAAACAAAAAGCTTTGGCGGAAAGCGCGGAAATGAGCGAGCGTGCACAGGAAAGATGTAACGAGATAATAGAAGAAGCGCAGAAGAAGGCGGAGACTATTATCGACAATGCTCAAAAAGAGGCAATAGTAGAGCGTCACCGTATTCAGAACGAGCTTCACGACTCGGTGGGACATATTGCGGTTGAAATTGCCGAGAAGATTTTGCAACGCGAAGTTTCCGAGGAGGACAACAAGCGCATAATCGACGAAAGTTTGTCGGAGTGGGAAAAATGACGGAGAATGTTTCTGTTATATCGGCAAAACCTTTGAGCGATAAAGACAAAGTGCGCATTGAAAAGATTTTCGGGCGCAAGCACGGTGAAAGCGTGGTGTTCGATTATTCTGTGGATGCGTCGCTTATCGGCGGACTTCTTATAATCGACGGCAACGATTATTACGATTCCACGGTTTCGGGGCGGCTTGCCAAAATGAAACGCGGCTTGCAGTAGAGGACTTGCTTATGAATAAAAACGAAATTGCAAGAATCGAAGAACACGTAAGAAAAAAAGTGAATGCCGTTAATCTCGGATACGGCGCAATGCCCGCGGGCAGAGTGAAGTTTTCGGGTGACGGCGTTATTAAAATCAGCGGACTGCGCGACGCAAAGTACGGCGAACTTTTGGATGTGGGCGGCGAAACGAGCGCAATAGTTTTGGGGCTCAACGAAGACGAAGTCGACGCGATAGTGCTTGCCGAAGAAGACAAGGCGTCGGCAGGCATGATAGTAAAGGCTACGGGGCGTATAGTGGAAGTTCCGGTGGGCAAAAAGCTTTTGGGACGGGTTGTGAATCCTTTGGGCGTTCCGATTGACGGAATGGGGGAAATAAAGGGTGCGAAACGCCGCCCGATAGAAGCTCCCGCGCCCGTTATCGCCGACCGCGGAATGGTTGACACTCCGCTTCAAACGGGAATACTCGCAATAGATTCGATGGTTCCGATAGGCAGAGGTCAGCGCGAGTTGATAATAGGCGACAGGCAAACCGGTAAAACCTCGGTTGCGGTGGATACTATTATAAATCAAAAGGGAAAAGACGTAATATGCGTGTACGTTGCGATAGGGCAAAAAGCAAGCAACGTATCGTCGATAATGCATACGCTTACGGAATACGAAGCAATGGACTACACCGTTATCGTTTGTTCCACCGCAAAAGATTCCGCGCCGCTTCAATATATCGCGCCGTACAGCGGTTGTGCCATTGCCGAAGAATTTATGTATTCCGGGAAAGACGTGCTTATAGTATATGACGATTTAAGTAAGCATGCGGTGGCGTACAGGGCAATGAGCTTGCTACTCAAACGTCCGCCGGGGCGCGAGGCTTACCCCGGAGATATATTCTATTTGCACTCGCGCCTATTAGAGCGCGCGGCAAAACTTTCTCCCGCTCTCGGAGGCGGTTCGATTACCGCGCTTCCGATAGTGGAAACTCTTGCGGGTGACATATCGTCGTATGTTCCCACAAACATAATTTCAATAACCGACGGGCAGATTTATCTTGAAAGCGAATTGTTCAATTCGGGAATCAGACCCGCAGTAAACGTGGGGCTTTCGGTTTCGCGTGTGGGTTCGGCGGCGCAGGTTTCCGGCATGAAAAAAGTCAGCGGAAAATTGCGACTCGATTTATCGCAGTATCGCGAGCTTGCGGCGTTTGCTCAATTCGGGTCCGAGCTCGACGCGGTTACGGCGGCTCGGTTGGAGCAAGGTAAGCGCACCATCGAAACATTAAAACAAGACGTACACGTAACTCTCCCCGTAGAGCATCAGATAATTTTACTTTACGTAGCAATGAAAGAGCTTACGAAAAACGTACAGACTAAAAATATAGTTCGCTTCAATGCGGAGTTTTTACGCTATATATGTGCCGTATATCCCGAAATTGTATCGCGAATAGGCGAGAGCGGCAAATTCGACATGGAAACGGGACTTGCGGTGGAGGACGCGGTTGCGGAATTTATAAAGCTGTACTTTAAAGAGTAGAATGAAAAATTTATCCGACATAAAACACAGAATAAAAAGCATTTCGGACACTCGCAAAATTACGAATGCAATGGAAACCATATCGGTTGCGAAAATGCGCAAGGCAATGAACGGATACGATTGCAACAGGGCATACTTCGAGGCAATTCGCGGCATGATTAACGATGTGCTTGCGTATACCGAAAAATCCGAGCATAAGGTTTTTTTGCCGTCCGCAAATAAAAAGGCGGCAATTATAGTAATTGCGTCGGATAAAGGACTTGCGGGCGGATTCAACCTTAATGTTTTGAAATTTGCCGATTCGTTTATAAGCAGATTCGACAGTCCGTGCGTATTTGCGGTCGGGCAAATGGGAGCGGAGCATTTCGACGCGAAAGGAATACATGTCGATTCCTCTTACGTTTATGCAACATTCGACCCGAGCGTGAGCGACGCATCTGCTATGGGGGCGTGCATTTACGATATGTTTTCCTGCGGAAAGGCGGACAGCGCATATATTGTTTATACGTCTATGACCGAACATGGAAGAACCGAGCCGAAAGCCTTGCAATTACTTCCTTTCGGAAAAAGCGACGGATTAGAAGCCGACAACTCGGAACACGGTTATACCACGCAATTTATTTACGAGCCGTCGCCGAAAGAAGTTCTCGAATATCTTATACCGCAATATCTTACGGGCATGATTTACGGCGCGCTTATCGAGAGTTCGGCTTGCGAACACAGCGAACGTCGCAATGCCATGAACAGTGCCACAAAGAGCGCGACCGACTTGCTCGACGTTTTGCACATAGAATACAACAGAGCGCGACAGGAATCGATTACCGGCGAAATTACCGAGATAGTTACTGCGGCTAACGGAGTGAAAGACTATGATTGAAAACAAAAACGTCCACATAGGTAAAGTAATCGTGGTTATGGGACCGGTTGTCGACGTGCTGTTCGACGGTACCTACATGCCCAAAATCTACGAAAAACTCGTTGTTAAAACCGACGACAAAACTTTCGTAACTCTCGAAACTTTCAGCCATGTTCGAAGCGGCGTGGCGCGTTGTATCGCGCTTAGCTCAACCGACGGAATGAGCCGCGGCATGCCCGTTTATGCGTCGGGCGAGCCGATTAAGGTACCTGTCGGCGATGGAGTGCTCGGGCGCGTTATGAACGTACTCGGCGAACCGATAGATAAAAAGGGTGAAATCAAAAGCGACCGCACTCTTTCGATACACCGAAAAGCGCCCGAGTTTTTCGAGCAGTCGCCGTCGGCGCATATACTCGAAACGGGCATAAAGGTTATCGACCTTATCGCTCCGTATGCGCGCGGCGGTAAAATCGGATTGTTCGGCGGTGCGGGCGTAGGTAAAACGGTTCTAATCATGGAACTTATACGCAATGTGGCTCACGAGCATAACGGATACTCTATATTTACCGGCGTTGGCGAGCGCAGTCGCGAGGGCTACGAAATGATACGCGAAATGACCGACAGCGGCGTTCTCGATAAAACCGCGCTTGTGTTCGGTCAGATGAATGAACCGCCCGGGTCGCGCATGCGCGTTGCGCTTACGGGTCTTACTTTGGCGGAGTATTTCCGCGACGAAATGAACAAAGACGTGCTTTTGTTTATAGACAATATTTATCGCTTTGTGCAGGCCGGCAGTGAAGTTTCGGCTATGCTCGGACGCATGCCGAGCGCGGTTGGTTATCAGCCTACGTTGGCAACCGAAATGGGCGCGTTGCAAGAACGTATAACTACCACAAAGAGCGGTTCTATTACTTCTATTCAGGCGGTATACGTTCCTGCCGACGACTTGACCGACCCTGCGCCGGCGGCAATATTTTCGCATCTCGACGCAACCACCGTGCTTTCGCGCAAAGTGGTTGAGCAGGGTATTTATCCGTCGGTTAATCCGCTTGAATCGAACAGCAGAATATTGGAGCCGCGCATAGTGGGCGAACAGCATTACCGCGTGGCGCGAAACGTGCAAGAGGCATTGCAACGGTATGCCGAGTTACAGGACGTAATAGCCATACTCGGCATGGACGAACTCAGCGAGGAAGACAAACGCACCGTATATCGCGCGCGCAAAATGCAGAGATTTTTTTCGCAGCCCATGTATGTGGCAAGCGTGTATACGGGGTTAGAGGGCAGATACGTTCCCGTTAAAACCACGGTGGAATGTTTTTCCGAGATACTCAAAGGTAAAGCCGACGATTACCCCGAAAGCGCGTTTTACATGGTCGGCGACCTCGACGAAGTAAAGGAAAAGGCAAAAGGCGGCTGATGGATAATAAGTTTATTTTGAATATTGTCACGCCGTACAGAGAGTTTTTTTCGGACGAAGTCGAATCGGTAACGGTGAACACGATAAACGGCGAAATGGGAATACTCAGTCACGCATTGCCGATTATTACCGTTTTAAAGTCCGGCGTAATCAGAATCGTGCAAAACGGAAGAACCATGGAGGCCGCGGCATCGGACGGAATAGTAACCGTTACACGCGATAAAGTTACGGTGCTCACTCGGCTTTGCGCTTGGCCGCACGAGGCGGAGGAACTCGACGAACTTGTGGCGTCGGAAAGTTCCGAGAGCAGGAAAAAGTCGCAGGCTTACGAATACAAACTTGCAAAAGCGCAGCTTGCCGCGCAGTTTGCCAAACTGAAAAACAAGCACGGCGATATGCGCTGAGCGCAGAAGAATTATTTTTCTTGACGGCATGCTGACTTACGCCATAGACATACTGAGTAACCCAAACGGACGTAATTGCATAAATAATATCTGTTAAGCCGAATTTCGGCGGCAAAGCGGGTGTTGATTACGGTAAATTTAACGGTTGATTTATCTGTACTGAAAAACAATTTGAAGGCTTTAAAACGTATGACTCGTGCAAGCGTTTGCGCGGTTGTAAAGGCGGATGCGTACGGTCACGGCATAAAAGTCGTTAAATCGCTGTCCGATGCCGACGAGTTTGCGGTTGCGGATATTTCCGAGGCGTATGAGCTTAAAGAGCTTACGGATAAGCCCGTGAATATACTTTCCGCACCCGACAAAACCGCAAAACGCAGTTATCCCGCAGGTGTTTATCCTACTGTGGCAACTGCACACGACGTGGATTATGTTGCGGGTTTCGGGGCAAAAGCGGTGAACGTGAAAGTAAACAGCGGCATGAACAGATACGGCGTAAATCCGTCGGAATTTGAAAGTCTGCTTTTTTACTTAAAGCGGTCGGAACTGAAAATTAAAAGCGTTTTTTCGCATATATACGATTTGTCGGCGGCGCAAAATCAGTTTGATACATTTATGATTTGCGTAAAACCGTTTAAAGATTATATACCGCAGATGCACATGCTTTCGAGCAATTTTACCGTTCTTCCCGAATATATGAGTCTTGACATGGTGCGGGCGGGAATCGTGCTTTACGGCTACGGTCACGAGTGCGTACATAGTGCGGTTACGCTTACATGCGGAGTTACTCAGGTGCGTGAAGTAAATGAGTATGACAACATAGGATACGGTATTTCTTTAAGCGGCAAAAAGCGTAAAATCGCGGTTTTGGGCGCGGGATATGCCGACGGAATCAGGCGCATAACGAATAATTCGCCGAGATACGTAATTATAGGCGAAAATCTTTGTCCCGTAGTCGGACAGATTTGTATGGATGCGACAATGGCGGACATTAGCGGACTTGACGTAAAAGCGGGCGATACCGCCGTTTTAATGGGCGAAGGGTACGGAGCAGAGTCTGTTGCGGCGTCGTACGGTACGATATGCTACGAGGTGCTTACTTCGGTTGGTAAGCGCGTAAAGCGCGAATACGTGAACGGATAAGGAGTTTTCATTGAACAAGTCGGATGTACGCGCACTGATGAAGTCGGTGCGAGCGAATATTACCGAACGGGCAAAAAAGGATTCGGCAATAGCGCGCGCCGTTTCGGAATTTGCTCGGAATTACAACAGTGTTTTTATTTATGTTTCGATGAGCAGCGAGGTTGAAACGCGTACCATAATAAGCGATTTGGCGGCGAGTAAGCGCGTGTTTGTTCCGTATACCGAGCACGGCGTAATGCACGCCGTATCGGCGGATTGCGTTAAAGCTCTTGACAAAACGGATAATTTAGGCAATACTGTAAAGGCGACCGATTATTTCGACGGACAAGCCGACCTTACCGTTGTGCCGCTTTTGGCATTTGACAAGTCGCTGCATAGGCTCGGATACGGTGCGGGTTGTTACGACAAATATTTTGCGGAGTTCGGCAACTGCACAAAAGTGGGACTTGCCTACGGCGAGCAGCTATGCGAATTCGAGTATGAGCCGTTCGACGTTCCGCTTGATGCAGTAATAACGCCAAACGGCATTATCAGGAGATTAACATGACCAAAGAAACGAAAAACAACGTAAAGCGTTATGCGTACAGCTCGCTTATTCTACTCGGCGCGTCGCTTATGTTCTCGCTTTTATCGCTTATATTCATAATGCCCGCAATGCCTAAGTGGGCAAGCTTTATCGCAAGTTTTCTGTTTATGGCGCCCGTGTTTATACTTTCGTATTCTCAGGGCAAACAGCAAGCCGAAAAGCTGTTCAAGAAAAATGCGCAAACGGGACTGAACAATATTCACTCCGAGTCTGCGCTTAATATTCCCATGTTCGAATGGATTTACCATTTGCTCGGATTCCTTATTCCCGTAATTTTGCTTGATATTTTTGCCGTCATATTTAAAAACAACGTAGTACAACTTTTGGGTGTGCTTTTCGAGTTTCCCGTGGTGCTTCTTTTTATGACAATAGGAGTAATGGATATGCGCGTTCCCAAACCCGTGAATTTGGCTATACTCATTCCGTACTTGCTTTTGATTGCGGGTATATTCGTTTTGGGATTTATGCTTAAAATAATTCGTTTGAAACGTCAATACGCGGATATTCACAACGAACTCAGGACTTTCGATAACTGACATGAGAGTAATTTCGGGAAAATACAGAGGGAAAAAATTATTTCCGCCTGCGGATAACGACGTGCGTCCCACAACCGACAGAATAAAAGAAACGGTATTTAATATCCTTGTAAGCAGATACGGAGGAGTGGAGGGGCGCGTGCTCGATTTGTTCTGCGGAAGCGGCGCGCTCGGCATAGAGGCACTTTCGCGCGGCGCAGACAGCGTTGTGTTTGTTGATAAATCGCCGCAAAGCATTAAACTTACGCGCGAGAATTTAAAGGGAATTACCGATTCTTATTCGGTTTACAATACCGATTTTAAGGTTGCGCTCGAAAAGTTGAACGAGTCGTTCGACTTAATTCTTCTCGACCCGCCGTATAAAAGCGGATATGAACCGCATGTGCTTAATACAATACTTAATAAGGGGTTATTAAAGCGCGACGGAGTTATTTTTGTGGAACATTCGCGTGAAAATAACTTGATAAATTTGCCCTCATCATATATAATAGATACACGAAACTGCGGAAACACGAATATTTCGTTTATTACGCTATCGGAGGAACAAAATGAAAAATGACGGTTTGCTTGCCGGTTCGTTTGACCCGTTTACTCTCGGGCATTACGACATAGCGTCGCGGGCGGCAAAGCAGTTCAATCATTTATATATTGCCATAGCATCTGATACGGGCGATAAAAAATGCGTGGCTACTCTCGAAGAACGCACCGAGATAGTCAAAAAGTCGGTTGCGGACGTTCCCAATGTGTACGTTTATACATTCGACGGATTTTTAACCGATTTCGCCCGCGAGATAGGAGCTAACACCGTTGTGCGCGGGCTCAGAACTTTTAAAGACTTCGAATACGAAAAGTCGCTTTCGCAGGTTTACAAATCTCAGTGGGCGGAAATAGAATCGGTGTTTCTCATTTCCATGCCCGAATACTCGCATATATCGGGTACTATCGTGCGCGATTTGGCTCTTTCGGGAGGCTCGCTCAGCGGTTATGTTTGCCCGTCGGCGCGCGAGCTTGTAGAGAAAATTTACGGCAGGAGGTACTGACTTGTGGATGATATAATGCGCATTATAGAAGAACTCGAATATGAGCTCGGCGACCGTAAGGGCGGGCTTTTCAGCAAAAAAGTAGATATAAACAAATGTATAAGTTTAACGCGTCAGTTGCGTAATTCAATGCCCGACGCGATGCGCGAGGCGGAGTATGTTGTGGAAAACAAACATAAGATTTTGGAAAATGCCGACAGCGTAGCAAAAAACACAATCCGCGAGGCGGAGGAACGCGCCGAACACATTATAGATAACTCCGAACTTATAAAGCGCGCCGAACTCGAAGCAAAACAACTTATGGAAACGGCGTATATGCAATGTGACGCACTTGTCGACAAAACCAAGGCGCATCTCGATATTATGTTTCGCGACGTAGAGCAATTTTTACAGTCGTCGCTTGCTATGATACGCAACAACCGCGAAGAATTGCGCGGAGCAATGATAGTAAAAACAAGTAAGAATCAGTAAAAACGCTTGGGATAAATATTATGTTTGAAAAAATCTGTTCTATTATGTCGTCCGAGGAAATCAAAGCACAAGTTCCGGTGGACGAAAACTTGCGAAAAATCAAGAGCAAGCGCGATGACGAGCTTCGTGCGATTTTCGGAGGTAAAGATAAGCGTTCGGTTCTTATAATAGGTCCGTGCTCTGCCGACAACGAAGATGCGGTTTGCGATTATGTTTCACGTCTTGCCGCCGTTGCCGAAAAAACGCGCGACAGGCTTTTTATCGTTCCGCGCGTTTACACAAACAAACCGCGTTCGCGCGGCGAGGGCTACAAAGGAATGCTTCACAATCCCGACCCTCACAAAGGTACCGATATTCAGGCGGGTATTCTTAGTCTGAGGCATATGCACATAAGGGTAATGCGCGAAAGCGGTCTTACGTCTGCCGACGAAATGCTGTATCCCGACAATTATGCTTATTTGGATGATATACTTTCATACGTTGCCGTGGGCGCGCGCTCTACCGAAAATCAGCAGCACAGATTGGTTGCGAGCGGAATAGAAGTTCCCGTCGGAATTAAAAATCCCATGAACGGAAGTATTCCCGGCATGATGAATTCAATTTATGCGGCGCAGATAAGCGGCGAATTTCAGTATCACGGAAATCAGGTAAAAACGAGCGGCAATCCTTACGCACATGCGGTGCTCAGAGGCGGCGTAGACGTGTTCGGAAACAATCATCCCAATTATCATTATGAAAACCTTCTCGAATTGCTCGGAGCTTACAAACAGCAAAAACTTTTGAATCCTGCGGTTATTATCGATACGAATCACAGCAACAGCGACAAAAAGCCGTTGGAGCAGATACGTATAACAAAAGAAGTTATCTCGGTTAAAAAGTACAGCAAAGAACTTAACGAGCTTGTGAAAGGTTTTATGCTCGAAAGTTACATCGAGGACGGAAATCAACCGCCCGACGGCAACGTATACGGCAAGTCAATTACCGACGCGTGTCTCGGATGGAGCAAAACCGAACGGCTTATTTACGATATAGCCGACAGTCTGTAATTACAAAGTTATAAGTTTTCTGTCCCAAAACGAATTGCCGTCGCGCTCGGTGATAAGCGAGTATACGCTTCCCGCAAGTCCGTCGGTTTGCGCCACAAGCTCGGCATTTTCGCCGTACTTGGCGTAATCGCTGTTTTTAACACATATTCCCGTAAGATTTTTCATTAAGTCCAATCGGGAATTTTTTATTGCTATAAGCCGTCCGCATGCGTCGGGTGCAATGCGCATGACGTCTTTCGTAATGTTTAAAAGAGTTTGAACGCATACGCGCTTAATGCGACTGAGAGTATATCGTTTGCTCTTGCATGCGGCAATCGCATCGTTTAAATCGTGACGGGCGAGGGCGCACTCTTTAAGCTTAACGTCAAGCCCCTCGCCGCAATCGAATGATTTATTTATGTCTTTCGTGCGTAAAGCGTAAAGTGTCAGGGCGTTGTAGGCGCCGTAGTTTACGGCGTGACTGCCCGATTCGGCGACTAATTCTTCCAAGCAGTCGGCGGGGATATAATCTTTAAGTTCGGCAAAGCGCGCCTCGCGCAAAAGCGTTCTTGCGGCAGTTGCCGAAATAAATTCTCCTTTCGGCGAATCATCGTTGTAGTCGTTTCCTTTACGCTCTATAAACAGCGGCGTAATGTCAAGCTTATGCTTTATTATCGCTTTTACGTATTCAATCGCAAGTACGTTGTTGGGTTTGGATAAAACGGCTTCGCACTCCTGGGCATATTTTTCGCCTGCGGTTTTTACGGTAGCCGAACTTATTGCCGCGGCGTATGGTATACCGTTTTGTAAAAGTCTTTTAAGTTCGAGCGTAAATTCGGGCGGCTCGTTTGCCTGAATTTCGGCAATTCGGAAAATAAGTTCCGTTTTGTTTTCTACGCCCATTGCCAAATACTTAACGCTCTTAATTCTGCTTAAAATGCGCAACGCGCCGTTGGCGAATAAATTACCCGAAGCGCACGAGTAAATCGAAGGAAGCTCTATAACCGCGTCCATACCGCACGAAATCGCGGCTTTGGCGCGCACGGCGGGTGAGGCGCACGACGGCTCGGCGCGCTGAACGAAACAGCCGCTCATTATTCCCAAAACGTAATCGGCTCCGCTGAGTTTTTTTGCCTCGTCAATGTGATAGGCATGACCCGTATGGAAAGGATTGTACTCACAAATAATCGCAACAGCAGTCATTGATAGTTCCTTTACGAAATTTACAAAACAAGTATATCACAAGGCGATATAAATTTACAACCGATTTTCTTGACATTGCAAAATCTTAGGTGTATAATAATATCGAAATCGATTGATTTCGGTTGCTTTTTCTCGTTGAGATAAAAGCGGTAAACAAAAATATATTCCGTTCAATGCGGACAAGTAGAACCGAAAAACATTTATCAGAGAGCGTTGCCGCGGCTGAGAGCAACGTAAAAAGGTTATCGGTGTTCGAAACCACCGCACAGGAAGCGCGACGCGGGCGTACTCCGCGCAAATTAAGGTTGCTCGGCAAATAGCGAGCGGCGAAAAAAGGTGGAACCACGGCAAATAACCGTCCTTTGACTTTATGGGTCAGAGGACTTTTTTTACGGAGATTATATTATGAAAATCAAACTTACCGACGGAAGTGTACTCGACGTTGAAAACGGCAGTACGGCAATGGAAGTGGCGAGCAAAATCAGCGAAGGTCTTGCGCGTGCGGCTCTTGCGGCAAAAGCGGACGGAGTTTTAATCGGGCTTACCGAAAAGCTCACGCATGATTGTGAACTTAAAATCCTTACGTTTAAGGACGAAGAAGGACGAGAGGTTTACCGCCATACAACCGCGCATATTTTAGCGCAGGCGGTAAAGAACATTTATCCCACCGCTAAACTTGCGATAGGACCTGCGGTTAAAAACGGATTTTATTACGACTTCGACTTCGAAGAACCCATCACGCTTGCCGACTTCGAGAAAATCGAGAAAGAAATGCAGGCAATAGTAAAGGCGGATTTTCCCATTGAAAAAAGTGTTGTAACGCGCAAACAGGCACTTACTCAAATGCAGGGATTCGACGAGCCGTACAAAATACAGCTTATAGAAGATTTGCCGAAAGACGAAAAAATCTCGCTGTATAAGCAGGGCGGATTCACCGACCTTTGCCGCGGACCTCATTTGCCGAGCACGGGGCGCGTTAAAAACTTCAAGCTTACTCAGCTTGCGGGTGCGTATTGGCGCGGAAGCGAGAAAAACAAAATGCTTACGCGCATTTACGGCACGGCATTCGAAAAGAAGTCGGAACTGAACGAATATATCGAAAAGACGGAAGAAGCCAAAAAGCGCGACCACAACAAGCTCGGACGCGATTTGGGAATATTTATGACTGCCGACGTAATAGGTCAGGGACTTCCCATTCTTATGCCAAAAGGCGCGAAAATTTTGCAGATACTCACTCGTTTTGTCGAAGACGAAGAAGCAAAGCGCGGCTTTATGATAACAAAAACTCCCAACATGGCAAAGTCCGACCTTTATAAAATATCGGGTCATTGGTCGCACTACCGCGACAAAATGTTTATTTTGGGCGAAGTGGACGAACACGGCGAAGCGGTGCATGACGATGATGAAATAATGGCACTGCGCCCCATGACGTGTCCGTTTCAGTATCAGATTTTCAAGAACGGCTTAAAATCGTATCGCGACCTTCCTTGCCGCTATTCCGAAACCGCAACCGAATTTCGCAAAGAGGCTTCCGGCGAAATGCACGGACTGATTCGCGTTCGGCAGTTTACTCTCTCCGACGGACATATAATTTGCACAAAAGAGCAGGTTGAAGATGAGTTTAAGCGTTGTCTTGATTTGTCATATTACATTCTCGATTGTTTGGGTATGCGCAACGACGTGTCGTTCCGTTTTTCCAAGCGCGGAGCGTCGAAGTCGGATAAGTATATCGACAACGACGAGGCGTGGAACAACACCGAAGCAATGATGAAAAAAATTCTCGACGATTTGAAACTCGATTACGTAGAGGCGGACGACGAGGCGGCGTTCTACGGACCTAAACTCGACATTCAGACAACCAACGTATACGGTAAGGAAGATACGCTTATAACGATTCAAATAGATTTTGCCGCGGGTGAAAGCTTCGATATGCAATATGTCGATATAGACGGCGTTAAGCGCACACCTTACGTAATACACCGCAGTTCGATAGGCTGTTACGAACGCACGCTTGCAATGCTTATCGAAAAGTACGCGGGGGCGTTCCCGTTGTGGTTCAGTCCCACTCAGGTAAAGGTGCTTTCGCTTACCGACCGCACGGCGGATAAAGCGTCGGAGATTACCGAGCGGCTCGCTCGCGCGGGGATTCGCGCCGAAGCGGACAACCGCAACGAAAAAATCGGTTACAAAATACGCGAAGCGCAGATTGAAAAGATTCCTTATATGCTTATAATAGGCGATAAAGAAGCCGAGTCCGATTGCGTATCGGTGCGTTCGCGCAGCAGTGGCGACCTCGGTCAAATGAAGTTCACCGAACTTCTCGAAAAACTTTTGGAAGAAATAGACAAAAAAGTGTGTTAAAAAGTTGACATAACCACGTAAGTATTATATAATAAACACATAGAAAGCAAACGGCTATCCGTTTCACCGGCAGATTTCGTTCTCGCCGCGTTCATAAACCGATACTTAACTGTGTTTTTGTATGTGTTTTAGAGCGGAAGTTTGCTTTCGCTCTTATTTTTTTGTGGAGGATTACGATTATCAATCTCAGAGACGTTGAGTTGAACGACGGAATTTGCGACCGTGAAGTTCGTGTTATCGATGATGACAATACTCAGTTGGGAATAATGTCGGCGGCGGAGGCAAACAGAATCGCCGATTCCAAAAACTTGGATTTGGTTAAAATCAGTCCCAACGCGACTCCGCCGGTTTGTAAAATCATGGATTTCGGCAAATTCAAGTTCGAAATGCAAAAGCGTGAAAAAGACGCGCGTAAAAATCAGAAAGTTACCGAGCTTAAAGAAGTATGGTTATCCATGACAATCGATACGCACGACCTTGAAACAAAGGCGAAAGCCGCTCAAAAATTTTTACGCAACGGCGACAAAGTGCGCGTTTCAATCCGTATGCGCGGACGCCAACAGGCGCATGCCGCACTCGGAGTGGAAGTTATGCACGACTTTTACAAAATAGTCGAAGCGGAAGCGGTAATCGATAAGCAACCCACAACCGAGGGTAGAAATATCCTTATGATTTTATCACCCAAAAAATAACTTTATCGGAGGATTTACAATATGCCAAAAATGAGAAGTCACAGCGGCGCGAAAAAGCGTTTTCGCGTAACCGCTTCTGGTCGTGTTAAACGTGCACAGCAAGGAAAGAATCATATCTTAACCAAAAAGTCGCGCAAGCGTAAAGATTCGCTTCGTCAGGGCGCGTATATGGCGTCTAACAAAGAGGCCGCAACAATCAGGTCTATGATTCAGAAGTAGTGGGAGGTTAAAGTATCATGAGAATTAAAAGAGCAGTAAACGCAGTTAAAAAGCGCAGAAAAATAATGAAACTTGCCAAAGGCTACTTTGGCTCGAAATCCCGTTCGTATCGCATAGCGCGCGAAGCCGTTATGAAGTCGCAAATGTATGCGTTTATCGGTCGTCGCCGTAAAAAGCGCGATTTCCGCAAACTTTGGATTGCAAGAATAAACGCCGCGGCTAGAATGAACGGTATGTCGTACAGCGCGTTTATGCACGGACTTAAAGTTTCGGGCATAAACCTTAACCGCAAGGTTCTTGCGGATATTGCCGTAAACGACGCCGCAGGTTTTAAAGCGTTGGCGGAAACCGCAAACAAAGCGGTAGCGAAATAACCGATTATTTTGGGGTGCCGCTCGGCACCCTTTTTATATGGAAAAAACAGTTATATCGTCGCGTACCAACGAGCTTGTAAAAAAGCTGAAAAAGCTACGCGAAAAAAAATACAGAGAGTTTTACGGCGAATACATTGCGGAAGGTAAACGGTGGGTGTCGGACGCGCTTACCGTGTGCCCGCAAAACGTGTCGGCAGTTATCCGTTCAAACGCTTTCGACTGCGAACGGGCGGATTTTGTATTGTCCGACGAGCTGTACGGTGAACTTACTCAGACGGAAAACGGGCAAGGAATAATGGCTGTAATGCGTATTCCCGAGCCGAAAGAGCTGTCGGCGGAGTATTGTTTGTTTTTAGACCGAGTGCGCGACCCCGGCAATATGGGAACTATCATACGCACGGCAGTTGCGGCGGGGTATAACGATATAATGCTGCATGATTGCGTTGACGTATACAATCCGAAAGTTATACGCAGCAGCATGACGGGCGTACTCGGAGTAAACTTCGTTTATGCCGAAGATTTGAGCGTGCCGAAAAGCAAAGGATATAAAACGATAGCCGCCGAGCTAAGCGGCACCGACGTTTTCGGATACGGCAACCGTGCAAATAAAACATGTCTTGTAATAGGCAACGAAGCCGACGGTATAAGCGACTCGGTTTTATCTGAGTGCGACGATACCGTTACGATTCCAATGCAAAGCGGAATGGAATCTTTGAATGCCGCAGTAAGCGCGGGAATACTTATGTACGAATTGAAATATAAAAAGGAGAATTTTTAATATGTCGGGACATAGCAAATGGGCAACTATAAAAAGAGCAAAGGGTAAAACCGATGCGGCAAGAGCAAACGTATTTACAAAAATAGGGCGTGAGCTTGCGGTAGCGGTAAAAGCGGGCGGACCCGACCCCAACAACAACGCAAAACTGCGCGACGTTATATCCAAAGCCAAAGCCGCAAATATGCCCAACGATAACATACAACGCAGTATCAAAAAGGCAAGCGGCGAACTCGGAAGCATTAACTACGATTCGATTGTTTACGAGGGGTACGGCGCGGGCGGCGTTGCGGTGATAGTGGAAACTCTTACCGACAACAAGAACCGCACAGCGGGCGACGTGCGGCATATATTCGACAAGTGCGGCGGCTCTATGGGCACTACGGGCTGTGTGTCGTACTTGTTCGAAACTCGCGGAGTAATGCTTGTAGAGAAGAAACCCGAGCATGACGACGACGAAATGATGATGCTCGCACTCGACTGCGGGGCAGATGATTTTAACTTAGAAGACGGGATGTACGAGATTCTCACTTCGCCTGCCGATTTTTCGGTTGTGCGCGAAAAGTTGGAATCGCAAGGAGTGTCGTTCGTAAAGAGCGAAGTTGCAAAGATTCCCGCAAATTACATTTCGGTTGACGATGCGACCTTGCCGAAAATTCAACGCATGCTCGATATGTTCGACGATAACGATGATGTTCAAAACGTATATCATAACGCCGAATTGCCCGAAGACGAGGACGAGGAATGACAAGCGTAGCCGAAACGTGCAAAGCGGCGAAACTCGGTAGCTCGGCGATTGGACTTGCCGATACTTCCGCTAAAAACAAAATGCTTTCGTCGGCCGCCGCGGCGTTGCTCGATTCCGAAAAAGAAATTCTTTCGGCAAATGCCGAGGATATTAAAAAGTGCAATCGTCCTGCGCAATTCGTTGACAGACTCATGCTCAATCACGAGCGTTTGTGCGATATGGCAAACGGGCTCGATAAGCTTATTTCATTGCCCGACCCGATTGGCGAAGTCACCGAAAACAGAACGCTCGATAACGGACTTAACATAAGCAAAGTTCGAGTGCCTTTGGGGGTTATAGGTATTATTTACGAGGCTCGACCCAATGTAACCGCCGATGCGATAGGTCTTTGCATTAAAAGCGGCAATGCAGTTGTACTTAGAGGAAGCGCGGACGCATACAACTCGAATAAAGCCGTGGTTGACGCTGTAAAGGCTCGTATTGCTCGCGACGGATATAATCCCGAATTCATACAGTTTATCGAGGATACGACGCGTGAGGGCGCGGAAACGCTTATGAAATGCCGCGAGAGTATCGATGTTCTTATTCCGCGCGGCAGTGCGGAGCTTATACGCACGGTTGTGGAAAAATCCACAGTTCCGGTAATAGAAACGGGAGCGGGTAATTGTCACGCTTACATTGAAAGCTCGGCGGATATAAACAAAGCCGTAAACATAATTTTAAACGGCAAACTGCGCCGTCCGAGCGTATGCAATGCGCTCGAAAGTTTGCTTGTGGACGATAATGCGGCAAACGACTTTTTGCCCGTAGTGCTCGGTGCACTGCGAGATAAAGGCGTTACCGTGTGCGGCGACGAAAACGTGAGAAAGATATGTAATTACGTATTGCCCGCAACCGAAGAAGATTATTACGCCGAATTTCTGTCGCTCAAAATCTCGGTTAAAACGGTTAAAAATGTAGCCGAGGCATGCAAGCATATCAATAAATATTCCACGCACCACAGCGAAGTTATTATAACGGAAAACAAAAATGCCGCCGATTATTTTGCACGGCATACCGACAGTGCGGCTGTTTATGTAAACGCATCTACCTGTTTTACCGACGGATTCCAATTCGGGTTCGGGGCGGAAATGGGAATTTCCACGCAAAAGCTTCATGCCCGCGGACCTTTGGGATTAAGTCAGCTTACAAGCGAAAAATATGTAATACGCGGAAACGGTCAAATACGGCCGTGAACAAAACATTGATATTGAAAGGAAAATAATAAATGGATAAGCCTTTTGATATGAGCGAACTCGAAAAACTTTTTACCGACGAACATGTTGCCAAATCACCGCAAGGGGTGGAAGGACATCGTGCGCGCGTGCGAGAATCTATCGATCGCAATCCCGATTTTGCGGGATTCGCCGATTACGAATTGCTTGAATATTTGCTTTTTGCCACGATTCCTCGCGGAGATACGAAACCGCTTGCCAAAGAACTGATTCGTATATTCGGTTCGCTTTCTGCGGTATTTCATGCCGACTATTACGAGCTTGTGCGTGTAAACGGTGTAGGCGAACGCACTGCACATATGCTTGCCAATGTACTTAAAATAGTTACTCGCGCCGAGTATTCGAGGTTCGAGCAGTCGTGTAAGCTTACCACAGCCGCCGAAACCGCTCGTTATATGTACGCAAGGTTTCTTGGCAGAACGAAAGAAACTCTTATAATGACGTCGCTTAATATAAACGACGAGGTTATACAAACCGACGATATTGCGATAGGCGGAGTCGATTCGGCCGAGTTCGATTTGGTTAAAATTTTGAGGTGCGCCGACAGAAACGGCGCGAAAAAGATTCTGCTTGCTCACAATCATCCGGGCGGAACATTGGATTTCTCGGTTGCCGATATAGAATCGACCGCTCGCGTGATAACTTGTTGCGAACTTACGGGTTACGTATTTTTAGACCATCTCGTGTTTGTAGGGAATAAGTACATAAGCATGTTTTCCAAGGACAAGCTGTCGCAAACTTTGGACGCATGCGGTAAACAGTATTCCGAAATCAAGTCGATGCTCACGCGCGAACAGACAAGGCGCAGTCGTCTTGCCGCAATAAGCGAAACTGCCGTTGCCGAAAACGAGTACGAATATAAAATGCGAGTACTCGATATGTACCGTGAAATAGTAAAGCTCGGTAATCGCGAACGCTCCGAAATAATGGAAAGACTTACGGCAAAAATAGAATTGTAGATATAATCGCAAGCATCATATGGGCATAAAAGATTTATTTTTTTAATACTTTGCTTACGGAAAAATGTCTTATTTATTGCTATTTCATAGAGAGAAAGTATCAACGATTTACATCATGCAATCAGCTGTCGAATACTTTGCAGAAAATGAATTTATCAATATAAAAGTACTAAAAGCGCGCAAAAGCATATAACTCTTGATTTTGCGAGTAATAGCGAAATGTAATAGTGTGAGAGCCGCTAAATAAGTAGCGGCTTTTTTTGTGTTATCCTTGCTTTTGCTCTCTGATTTTGATATACTGATTGTATGATAAACAGTAATTTAAGCGGAGAAACTTTATGCGGTTTACGGCTTATGAAATGAAATCGGACATCACAAAAATTGAAAACAATGTTGATATACATTGTATTCCGTTTGAAATGCGTTTTTTTGATGAATATAAAAAAATTTATAATGAATGTTTTTTTGAAATGCGAAAGCGTTTGGGCATTAAGCCATATGAATTTTTGTCGGACTATGCTCAAATTAAAGATAAAGTCGACGATATTTTTATTCTTGTAGATAACGGTGATTTGGTGGGTTCCGTTGCTTGTTACGGTAACGAAATAGACGATTTGTTTGT
>CAMUAL010000026.1 GCA_947086925.1 uncultured Clostridia bacterium | reverse complement strand
GTTTAACACATATGTGTTATTGCCGTTATAGCCGTGCAATGCCGAAACGTAAATATTTCGTGTACTGTAACCCGACGAGTTGTTTGTTTCGACTGCACCGGAATTCGTATCGGTGGCATTAAGCATTACTTTGCCGTTTACGTCGAGCACAACAGATGAATCGGGTTTTTCGACATTGTAATCAATCAACGAACCGCTTTCGAAACCTGCGGCATTTGCTTTTACGGGAGCGCAACCGAAAATCAATGCAAGCAAGAGCACTGCCGATAATGCCGCAAAAAGCAACGCCGTAGTTATTCTCTTTTTAACAATTCTGGTTTGCATTTCTCTTCCTCTTACTGATTTTCGTTACTCGGATTTTCATTACTCTGATTTTCGTCTGCCTCGAACACTATGCTGTTGTCCGCCATAGCCGCTTTGAACTGAGCGTCGAGGTCGTCGGCACTCATTCCCTCGAATCCCGCATTGGGGTCAAACACGGGAACGCCGTCGACAGGAACTTCCTCTACGGGAGGAACGCTTTGCACGGGCGTTGCCTGCACTGTCGCCATGCCATCGGGCATTTCGGAGAAGTCGCCCATTTGCATGCGTGCCACTGCTTCACGCTTTGCGGCGAGTTCTTCCTGCAATTCGTCCAAAGATTTTTTACCGCGCTTTTTCTTCTCTTTTTCAAGCTTCATCTTTTTATCTACTTTACTTGCCACAAGAGAATTTTCAAGAGCGATGCCCGTTTCCGCCTCTTTGTTACGACGCATTTCGTCGAACATTTTTGCGTATTTCGGGTCTTCCATTTTAAGCTTTGTACGCACAAGTTTTTCTTTGCTTACTGCCTCGGTCTTGTTGTGCATCTTTTCACGCATTTTAATAAGCGTCTGATTCTTCTTTATTATACGACGCTGATCGGCTTTCTTCTTCCAATAAATGCCCATGCGTATGAAGAACACGATTATCAGCAACGCAAGAACGCCGAAGAATGCCGAAAGCACAATCGTTTTATAGGTAGACACGGGAAGCACCGTTTCGATACCCGTAACAACAACATAGAAGTTAAGCATTGTTACGTTATTAGAGGTACTGTCGGCATTTGTGTTCTTAACCGACACTCTTACGTTCGCCCTGCCGCCGGTTAATTCGGCTGTGGGATAAAGCGGAGTAATGAAGAACTGCGCCGCGTCTTCCGAAACGGTCTTTACTTCCATATACTTACTGTAATCGTCAAGCGAATCGTAAGACTTTGCCTGTGCGGCTATAATAACGTAATTATAAGATTGATTGCCGCCCATAAGAGGTTTAAGGAACGTACTTACGGGAATTTCGTAACTGCCGTCCTCGGCATAAACCAAACCCATGGAACGCGCTTCGGTGAGTCCGTTATCGCCGCTGCTCGAAATGCTTATGGTATTTTCTTTTTTGTTTATCGTTACTTCCACTTCTTTGTTGTCGTAACGCAAACGCTGTGACGAAGGCGCGATTCTTACCGCAACAAGATAATGCTCGCCGTTTGCGGCAAACTGAACAACCATGCGGTAAACAGGCACGGTTTCGGAAGCCGAAGGGTCATACGAACCCATAACCAAACCTATATATGCTTTGGCACTTGCGGGGTCTACAAACGCACTGCTTAAAAACGGCACTTCTTCGCGCGCAGTCCACGTGTAATCGTTGTCGTCCTCGGAAGAATCTACCTTGCCTGCTTTAAGCGTGCCTTCCTCGAAATAGAACGGTAAGTTTGTGTCGTTCACGTTTGCAAGAGTGAACGTAGCCGTTCCGAGAGTGTTGCTGAGCACACCCGAAAGTTCGCTTGTGGAAACCTCTACGGTATCCATAACGTACACGGTCTTGCCCATAGAGAACAGCACTACAACCGTTACTTTAAAGCTGTCTTCCAAAACATACTCGTCTTCGCCGAACAGCTTTACTTTGTAGCGGATATATGCCTCGCCGCTTGTTTTGGGCTTGAATATGAGCTTACTGTTATCGGACGATACGCCTACCGAAATAACGTCGTCGTTACTGCTCCATGCAACGGTTGTGCAAAGACGCATTACGCTTGTAGTTATATCGACACGCGTGTCGAGCAAGTTAAACTCGGTTTCGTCGTTTATTGTATCGGGTAATTGACGGTCGTCTCTTAACTTCCATTGCGTATCTTCGAAGTTAAACGAAAGCTTAAAATAAATTCTTAAAGTTTCCGCCTCGACACCGCCGTTACTGTCGATATTATATTTAAACGTATCGGTTAAAGTTCCGGGCAAAACACGCCTTAATTCAATCGAAAATTCAAATTCGCTTATCTTGCGACGCGCGGTAAGAGTAAAATCGAGTGCATCGTTTACTTTAAGGTCGACTGCGTTACTGCCTCCGCCGAATGTGGTTTCAATATCATCCCAAATATCCTCGCCCACCTCGCCGTTGTAAGCTATCTGTATGTTACTGCTGTCTTTAAACAGATTTGCAAGCTTTACGTTGTAAGTGTTGACGGGAAGCTGTAACGATATTACCTTACTGCCGTCGGAATCGGTGATATAATCGTAAGTGTTCGCGCCCGCGGTAGGATTCGGCGCGCCGAGATAATAATTGCCGTTAATATCGTTGAAAGAAAGCGACGACTGAACGAATATTTCGATTCCGCGATGCAAAGCGGCGGAGTTATCGAGCGTCTTTACCTTATTGGTGCTAATATCGAGCAAATCGGGACGAATCAACGGAATAAAGATTGAGGTGTTTGTCGACGAAAGTTTATATTCGGGGTCGGATACGTCGCCGTCGGCGTAATCTATAAAATCTTCGGGCATTGACGATTTTGCAGTTACGGTAATAACGTCGTATGCAACCGAAATTTCGTGTCCGCCTTCTTCAACTGTAATTCTGAGTCCGTACAGGTTGTTAAAACGAGGTACATTCACGTTATCGTCGGTTTTTTCGAACATGTTTTGAAGTGCCGTAACAACTGCCGTATTCACCGGATTACCTTTGGAATCGATAAGGCTGAATTTAAGAACCACTTCGCGTTTTTCGTATCTGGCATAAATATCGGTAGAAACCGACGAAGCTTTAATGTCGCCGCTCGTGTTGGTTATTATGCTTCCCGTTGCGTTGCTTATGTTGGTAAGCTGTATAATGTCACCGTCTATATCATCGGCAAGATGCTCGTATACGTCGGTGTAATACTTATCGGCATACTTGTTGTAATACAACAAATTACCTTCCTGAATTTTGGATTTTGCGGGAAAACCTTTGTCGGCACCTTTAACAAGACTAAGCACGTCGGCTTCGGTAAAAGACAAGCCCGTGCTTTCCAAAATAGTGTTCAACTTGGTGCGGAACGCTTTGAGCCCTTCTGTTACGTCCATAACCGCCAACGAATATATATTGTTCACGGGGCTGTTGGGGTCGAGCAAAGGAACGGTAGAACCCATTTTCTGCTCTACGCCGTAAGCCGCTTCGACCAATTCTTTCTGAGTTTCGAATACGGGCGTAAGGTCGGTATTTTGTATGGCAACTTCAACGCTTACCTGCTGAACGTCGTAGAAGTATGCCGCACTCGTTACGCTTGTATCGAAATTCTCGAACGAATCGTATCTGCCTACAAGATACTTTATAATTATAGACTGACTGCCCGTCGAGCGCAAAGGCGTTATTACGAAATCCACCTCGCTACCCTCTTTGTAACGGAACTCTATGTTAAAATAACGGAACGCCATTTCCGCATCTATCGGGTGGCTGAACGATTTATCGTCGCTCCAATAGAATTGCAACTCATTGCTTATGGTACTGTCCGCAACATTGCCGCCGGCAAGCCTGAATTCCTGAATATCGGCGTCTTTATTATTAAAAGCCGTTGCCTGCTTTTCCCATATTTCGCCGTTTTTCACATATTTATTTGCCGTTATATATTTATACGAATCGAAATCATTCGATATTGTTTTACCATCGTACTTAGGCAGTATAATGCGGTAAGCATCTCCCGAATACGATTGCGCTATTATATTCGTATTTGTTTTTATATCCGTATGGCTGGGATAATTCTTGTCGGATACTTTGTTTTCGTCGGCAAGCCCTTTTGAGGAAACCGTAACCTGAGAAGGAAGTTTGTTGTTTTCCGCTTCTTCGTAGTAACCCGTTTCGAAAGCTACCGATGCGGTGTTATTTACTGCCCAATTTTTAATCGCTTCGCCGTCGGTATCCAAGAAATAGTCGTACATATAAGCGGTAAGAGAACCGCTGTTTACGGTCAGTCTGTAAATTTTTCCGAGCGACGAAATTGCAAACAGATTGTTTCCGTATCCGCCCGCAAGATAAACAATTTGGTTATCGGAATTTGCCGCTACTTTATAAGCACCGAGTGCACTCGCGGCATTAGTGTTAATATTCTGAGTCCCTACGCGTCCAAACACATTGACTGCGCCGGTAGACGTAAGTGCCGCGCTTAAATACTCGTTTGAATCCACGTATCCCGATTTAAGCACGTTTTCGGCGCTCCACTTATCGGTGTTTTCTTCCGCATTCTTAGTCGATGACGCATATTTTTCCACTATGGGAGCACCCGTAAGTCGTTTGCCCGCCACAACCTGAACGTAATCGGTACCCGAGAAAAGCGTCTGTACCGCGTTTGCCGTGCCGTTTATAGAAGTACCGCCTTGTCCTATTGACGCATCGCCCCAAAACAGAACGCTTCCGCTTGCGGCCCCGCTACTACCGTTAATCAAATAACCGTAGCCCTCGCCGGCAGAAAATACCGAGCGGTTTACCGTAAGTCCGGTTACGCTTTGACCGCTCGAATCTTTATAGGTTGCCGTCGAATTGGTTAAAGGAGACAAACTTGTTAAACCGCTTAATTCTAATCCCTGAAACGCATTTGTTATCGCGCCCGAAACGGTTACGTCCGTACTTCTCGTTTGATACACGGTGCCGTTTACGGTTGACACTGCGGTGCTCGCTATAAGAGTATTGCTTATAGAAGAACCCGCGGCTCCCAAATCCGCTCCGTTTACGGCAAAGTTCTTGCCGTTTACATACAAACCCGCTTCCGTAATATAATATGTGTTACCGTCGCCGAGATACGCCCATCTGAATGTTTCGTTGCTAGTGCTTTCCGACGTGTAAACCGAAGAAACTCTGTGGGGCGTAGTTCCCGTTCCGAACACGTTACCGAAAGTATCGGCAATATTGTTTTGCAAAAGCTGATTGTATGCGGATTGTCCCCACATAAAGCTTTGCGGTAAATTTTTAATATCCTCGTAGTGCAAAATATAATTATATTCGCTTGCAACCAAATCCACTACTTTGGACGCGAAAGTATAGTCATTAACCGGCACTATTGACGAATTTAAAAAGTAATTTATCATTGCCGGCTCGTAATGATTCGTTATTATGGGATATATTTCGTCAGCACCGGTGCTGTGAAGCAATAAATCTATATTATCGAGAACTTCGCCGCTCGAATTTTCAACAGTAGGCTCGGTAGTACTATTGCTACCCCATGTGTAAACCAAACCGCTTGCCGTTACAAATGCCGCTGTCTTACGCGTCGCGACTATCTGTGTTATTTTTTCCTCGCCGCCCATGTGATAACTGCCTTGCGGCTTGCTCTTGCCCGCAGACAATACATTTCCGTTGGTTTCATAAGATACGTAAGTAAAGTTTACTTCTATACGTTTGGGCACAGTGGGATAATATTCTCCGAGCGTTTCGGCTCCGGCTGTACCTTCGCGATTGATTTGCGACTCTGTTTTGTTCGGAATCAAGCTCCATCCGTACAAATCGCCGTCGTATGTTAAAGCAACGGCAAAATCTTCGCCTGCGGCAACCTGACAGAATTTAAGAGTCGACGGCGTGCTTTCACCCGCCGCATATGATTTAACAGGCATACCCAACAAACCTATTGCAGTGGTAAGCACGAACAATACGCTTATGAGTACCGCCCAAATTCTTTTTCTCTTTGCGTTGCTATTCATTGTACAACCTCTTAAAGGATAGTTTTCGGCTAAAATCGGGAATTACACCTATAATTATAGTGTACTGTTAATAGTATAAACCAAAATTTAATTAAAGTCAATAATGACCGATAGCTATTCAAAATTTTTTTGACGGAAAAATACGGGTTTTTTTGATTTTTTTACATCGGAATAGTGAAAAAAACGCCATTTTTCAAAAAAAGCCGTTTTTAAACTTCAAAATTCCGTACGGTTTTACAGTGTTTATATGTAAATTTTCGTATGTTGCGCGGGTTAAATCGCTTGCTTTAAATACACTATTTATGTATAATGTTAAGAACAACATTTATGCAATGTCAAGAAAGCTTACAGGAGTGTTTACAATGAGAAATTACAACTTTTCGGCAGGTCCGAGCATGTTGCCGCTTGCCGTACTCGAAAAAGTCAAAAATAATTTAACGGATTACGAGGGCACGGGCATTTCGGTAATGGAAATGAGTCACCGCTCAAAACCGTATCAGGCGATAAACGACCGCGCCGAATCGCTTTTGCGCGAACTTATGCACATTCCCGAAAACTACGACATTATCTTTGTACAGGGCGGCGCAAGCATGCAGTTTGAGGCAATCCCGTTAAACATCCGCAAATCGGGCAAAGCCGATTATGTGGTTACGGGCAACTTTGCGGGCAAGGCATACAAAGAGGCGAAAAAATACGGCGATATGGTTGAGACGGCAAGCAGTGCCGACCGCAACTTTACGTACATTCCCGCACTTAAAAAAGAAATGTTCCGCCCCGACGCCGACTACGTACACATATGTTTTAACAACACTATTTTCGGAACAAGGTATAACGCGATTCCCGACACCGGAAATATCCCCCTTGTAGCAGATATTTCTTCATGTATTTTAAGTCAGGAAATAGACGTTTCGAAATTCGGCGTGCTATATGCGGGCGCACAGAAAAACGTAGGTCCCGCAGGCGTTACCATTGTGATAGTGCGCAATGATTTGCAAGACATGGCGGCGGACATTTGCCCCACAATGATGAAATGGAGTACTCAGATTAAAGAAAAAAGTTTGTACAACACCCCTCCCTGTTTTTCTACTTACGTCGCGTCGGAAGTGTTTGCATGGCTTAAAGACCTCGGCGGCGTTAAAGCAATACAGAAAATCAACGAAGAAAAAGCCGCGCTGTTGTACGACTTTATAGACAATTCCGATTTTTATACAAACAGAGTAGAAAAGCCTTTCCGCTCGCTCATGAACATTCCGTTTGTTTCACCGAGCGAAGAACTCGATAAAAAGTTTGTTGAAGAATCCGCAAAAGAAGGTCTGCTTACTCTTAAAGGGCACAGACTTGTAGGAGGTATGCGCGCTTCGGTTTACAACGCAATGCCCGTAGAAGGAATCAAAAAACTCGTAAGCTTTATGGCAAAATTCGAAAAAGACAACAAATAAGGAGAAATTCAATATGCCCAAGGTGCTTAAACTTAACGAAATCAGCAGCGTAGTAGACAGCGTTTTCGCCCCCGAAAATTTTCAGCTCGTAAAAGAGTGTGCAAATCCCGACGCCATAATTCTTCGCTCGTTCGATATGCACGCGTATTCCGTACCCGATTCGGTGTTGTGCGTAGGACGCGCGGGCGCGGGCGTAAACAACATACCCACTGCGGAATATGCGGAAAAAGGCATTGTGGTTTTCAATACCCCCGGAGCAAACGCCAACGCCGTTAAAGAACTTGTGTTGTGCGCAATGTTCTTATGTTGCCGCAAGATAACCGACGGCATAAACTGGGCGTCTACGCTTGCGGGAAAAGGTGCGGAAGTTCCCAAAGCCGTGGAAAGCGGCAAAAAGGCTTTTGCGGGTAGCGAAATACTCGGAAAAACGCTCGGCGTTGTGGGTTTGGGCGCAATAGGCAGACTCGTTGCGAACGCGGCGGTAGAACTCGGAATGCAAGTTATAGGTTACGACCCCTATATATCGATTGACGCCGCATGGAACTTGAATCACAACGTACAAAAAGAAACCGACCTTAATTCCCTACTCGCAAAGTGCGACTTTTTAACTCTCCATATTCCCTACCTTGCCTCGACAAAAGGAATAATAGGAGAAAAAGAACTGCGCACCATGAAGGACGGCGCAAATCTTATAAACTGCTCGCGCGGCGAACTCGTAGATAACACTGCCGTTATAGCGGCGGTTAAAAGCGGCAAGCTGAACCGCTACATAACCGACTTCCCCTGCGAGGAGTTGCTCGGTACGGAAAACATTATCACAATACCACACTTGGGCGCAAGCACCGAAGAAGCCGAGGATAACTGCGCAAAAATGGCGGCGCACGAAATCGTGGACTATATAAAGAACGGAAACATAACCAACTCGGTGAATTATCCCGCATGCACTAGTCCGCGCGTGGGTAAAATGCGTCTTTGCATATTCCATAAAAACGTGAAAAACGTAATATCTTCGGTAAGCGACGCAATAGCGAAAGACAATATAAATATTTCGGCATTCAATTCGCAATCGGGCGGCACCATGGCATACGCCATTTTGGATTTAGACGACGAAGCAAGCGAATCCACAATCGAAAAAATACGCAAACTCAACAACATTGTGCGCGTCAGAGTTATAAAATAAACGCAATTATATACTGTCAAACATACAAAATAAAAGAGCGCGACTTTTTCAGCCGACGCTCTTTTGTTATTCGACGCATTTATTCTTCGGTTTGATTCTGCACGGGCGGAGTTACCACAGTTGTGGAATCCACATAATACCGCTTGCCCGTTTTATTGTAATATATCGCCATGTTCAGAAGATTTATAAACAGCACCGAAACGGGAATGGTTATTATAAGTCCCGCACCGAACGTAAATACTCCTATCAGCATATTTACCGCTATTATCAGAATCCACGCCACCAGAAACGTGGAAAATATACTGCCGAAATTTTTAAAACTCTTTTTAACCGAATATCCGAACGAACGGAAAATTCCGCGCTCGCGAACCACGGCATGCGGTGCCCACATGGATATAACGGTATAACGCAATGCGAGCAATACAAACAGTGTCGTCATTAAAATAAACGGAACAACGAATTTCAAAACCGCGATATTGAATAATTGCATAAGAGCGAACATTATTCCTATTATAACGGCGTCGGCAACCACGGTATAAATAATTTTCACAAGCGAATAGCACGACGATTTACCTATGCGCGAAATGAATCTTCCGCAATATCCGAATTTCGCATTTGACGACATAGAGCTTTCGAGAACATCGATAAGCGGTATTTCGTACAGTCCCGCCAAAAAACGGTATGCGAATATAAGTACGAATACAAGCCATGCTCCCGCGGAAAGCGCCGCAGGCATATATCCGAGTATGCTGTCTTTTATTCCCGTAGCAATATCGCCGAGCTTACCCAACCACGCCGAAAACGTCAAGCCGTCGGACGAATTGGAAAACAACGAAGTAATAAGTGCCAATATGCCGTCATCGCGCAATGTACGCAATACCGGCATTGCAAACGGTATGCTAAGGCAGACTATAACCACCGTAGTTATTAAAAGATACAACAGTATTGCCCAAATACAGCGAAATTTGGACAAAAGCATTTTTAACGCATTTTTAAACGCCACCCGTATTTCCTCCGAATTTCGTTTTTACGTCGCGGCGTTCCATGCCCGAAAGCGCGAACATGGAAATCATGACATAAGATACTACGTACACAATAAGAAACAGATACAAAAACACCGCAAGCGCCGCCGAAACATATACGTTGTTTATAAACGAGAATACCGTTTGAAGTACCGCCACTATCAAAAACGGTACCAAAAGTCCGCACATGGTTCTGAAAATTTTACCGTCGAGAAGTCTGTACGACGCGGCGGCGGCATCACGGAAAGAATATCCGTAAATAACCATCATGGGAGTCCAATACATAGACGAACATGCCGCCCACATAGAGAGCACAAATAAAGCAAGACTCAATATGCCCGCTATAACGAGATTCAAAGCCGATGGATACCCCCTGCCGCTTATTATGAAGTGCAGAAGCGTAACCATTCCCGTTTGCAATGCGCCGTACAGTGCAAGTATAAGCGACAAAAGTATAAACGTAACAAGCACGGGAAGCATATAATTGTTTATCTGTTTAAGCGGCTCTTTAAGCATAAGCTTGCCGGAACGGAAATGCTTTTCCACGGCGGATAAACTAAACGACGTTCCCGCAACAAGCGTAACGAATATAAGTATCAGCGGATAAACATACTTTGTGGCGTATTTGTTTGTTATAAGCCACAACATATCTTTGAATCCGCGAACGTATGTATGCGAATAATTAACCAAATACGAAAGCGACGACATTGGCTTTGTGAAAATACCGAGTAAAATCGCCGCCGGCAAACATGCAAGCATAGGCACCCAAAATGCCTTTACCATATATTTAAATGTTTGCTTAACGTACGTCATAGTAAAATTCTAACATATTTGCGCGCATTTATCAAGAAAAATCGTCACCTCTTTAACTAAATGCTCAAAATTACTTGACAATAAAAACGGATACGATTATATTATAAACGTATTACCGCTAGGGGCGCGCATTATGCTGCTGCTGAGATAACGGTGCAATCCGTTGGTCCCTTTGAACCTGTGAGTTAGTACTCGCGTAGGGAAGCTTGCCGATTGTAAATTTTTTTTCAATGCAATTATTATAGGCAACGGACTGTTCCCGAAAAGCGGAACGGTCCGTTTTGTTTATCAAGCTCGGTAAACAAGGAGGTAAGAATGTTCGACAAAGACTATTGGAGCGGCATACTCGTTTCTTGGTGGCAAATCCTCGTGCTTGTAATTTGCATATTGGTTGTTTTGGGAGCGACAATAGCGATAATTACAATTATAGCGCGCAAGCGCGGCGATAATTTTACCGTTAAAACACGCGATTTGACTTACGGAGCGATTTGTGTTGCCGCGTCGTTCGCGCTGTCTTATATCAAATTTTTCAAAATGCCGTACGGCGGCTCGATAACCGCCGCATCCACCCTGCCCATGCTTATTTATTGCTACTACTTCGGATTTCGAAAAGGACTGCTTGTTTCATCGGTTTTCATGCTTTTGCAACTTATACAGGAACCGTACATAATCTCGCCGTGGAGCGCGCTTCTCGATTACTTTTTGCCCTACCTTGCGCTTTCGCTCGTAGGCTTGTTCCGCTTTAAACGCAGTCGTTACGACAAAGCGGTAAAGGCGGGTAAAAATCCGCTTTGCGCTCATACCGCCTTTTTTGCGGGAACGGCGGTTTATATGGTTGTACGCCTTTTTTCGCACGTGCTTGCAGGCGTGCTTTTTTGGGCAAACGGAATCGACTTTATGGGTTGGACGGGCGACCTTACCGGCGCCGCCGCATGGGGCTACAGCTTAACGTACAACGCTCTGTTTATCGTTCCCGACACCGCTATTGCGCTTGTTGCGGGTATTCTTTTGCTTGCGAGTAAGGCGTTTAACCGTTTTATGGCTTCGTCGGCTGATACTTTGCAAAATACCCACCCCGCCGCAGAAAACAATGAGGGAACTGCTTCCGGCACTGATAAAGGGTAACGGCAAACCCGTGGGCGGAATAGACCCCGTTACCACCGCTATATTAACCAAAACCTGAATTGCGATTATACATGCAATTCCGCTCGCCAAATAGCACCCGAATCTGTCGGTGCTATTTTGCGCTATGCGGATTGCTCTTGCTATAAGCAGAATAAACGCGAACATTACGGCGGCACAGCCGACAAGTCCCAACTCCTCGCCGATTATACTGAATATGAAATCGCTTTCCGAAAACGGCAAAAACAGATACTTTTGTCGGGAATTGAAAAGTCCGAGTCCGAACAGTCCGCCGCTTCCGAGCGAATAAAACGACTGAATTAGCTGATACCCTTCTCCGAGCGGCGACGCCCACGGGTCGATAAACGCAAGCAACCGTTTAAGACGGTACGGCTCTATTATTATAAGCACGGGTATCATTGCCAAAACGGGCAAAGCGATAAAAACGAAGTGCTTGATTTTCGCTCCGCCTATAAACAGCATCGAGAACATCAGAAGCACGACGCATATAGTTATGGACATATTGGGTTCCAATATTATGAGAAGGCATATAACCGCACCCACTCCGAGCACGGGCATTATGCCCGTAAACTTGGTCATCTTTTTATAATGCTTTGCCATATAGGCGGCGGCGAATATTATAAATCCGAACTTTGCTATCTCGCTCGCCTGCATTGTGAAAAACGGCAGATTTATCCAACGCCGCGCTCCGTAGCTCTCTATGCCTATTCCCGGAATAAAAACCAAAATAAGCAACACTATCGATATTCCGAGTATTATGTAACGCAATTTGCCGAGTATGTGATAATCGGTAAAGCTAAGCGCAATCATTGCGGCAAATCCGAGTATCGCGCCTATAAGCTGTTTGAACATATAAAAATACTCGTTGCCGTAATTTACGGCGGCATTGTAACTGCTTGCGGAATACACCATAACAATGCCGAACAACACCAAAATTACGGTTACAACGGTAAGCACGAAATCGAACTCACCGCGCGGTTTAATTAAATCGTTATTTTTTTGACGCATTTTTCACCAGCCGAATAAACAAATCGCCGCGCTCGCCGTAAGACGAAAACATATCGAAACTTGCCGATGCGGGACTCAGCAATACGTTTTCCTCATTTCCGCTACCCGCCCAATCGAACGCTTCGTTAAAATCGGTAAAGGTTTTTATGTTGTAAAACTTGTTACGCTCCCCCGCCGCCTTTATTTTTTCCGCCGTTTCGCCTACCGCCGCCATTCGCACAACGCATTCGGGCAACCTGATAAAAAGTTCGTCGTACTCGTAACCTTTATCGCTCCCGCCCACTATCATGCACGTATCTCCGCTCATGCACTCCGCCGCGCGAACAGATGCCATAATGTTTGTGCCTTTGGAATCGTTGTAATAGTTTTTGCCTTTTACGCGCGCGACGAGTCCGAGACGGTGTTTATCCGCCGTATACTCGGTAAGTGCTTTTACGATAGGCTTATTCCCTATGCCGAGAAGTTTAACAGCGCATATTGCCGAGAGAGCGTTTTTTATGTTATGTTCGCCCTCTAACTTTATTCGGTCGGTGTCGCATATATATTCTCCCATAAAGTAAACGCGGTCGTCGATAACGTACGCGCCCTTTAACTTTCCGCGCACCGAAGTGTAATGCGTATTGCTCTGCGGCGCAAAATCCTTTAACGCATACAGCGGAATATCGTCTTGCGACAGTACGAGATAATCGGACGATGTCTGATTAGCCGCAATTCTGCGCTTTACGGCACAGTAAGCATCCATTGTTTTATGTCTGTTTAAGTGGTCGGGCGAAATATTGGTTATTACGGCTATATGCGGACGAAACGTATCGGTCGTTTCAAGCTGAAAGCTCGATACTTCCACGGCCGCAAAGTCGTAACCCCCCTCGTAAGCCGCAAGCGCGAACGACGTTCCGACGTTTCCGCACACTGCGACTTTTTTACCCGCGTCGCCGAGCATTGCGCCTATTAACTTTACGGTAGTGGTTTTGCCGTTTGTACCCGTAACCGCAATTATCGGCTTATCGTTTATTATGTAGCCGAGTTCCAATTCTCCTATCAGTTTTATGCCTTTTTCCGCGGCATAAGCAAATACGGGTTGACTCGCGTCTATTCCGGGACTTACGACTATCAAATCCGCTTTCGAGTCGGAATAGTCGCGTCCGTCCTCGTAAAACTCGCAATGCGCGCCCAAACCGCAAAGTGCCTTGTATGCACCGTCGCCGCTCACGCCCTTGCCCGCAATAAGAATCTTTTTGCCATTGAAACTCTTTCTCATAATTCACCGTCCGAAATAGTTGTCCACATAATAGTATGACGTAAAATTTCGGGTTATGACAAATTATGAATATATGCTTTTACAATGCAAGCGCAAAAGTGAGAATAAAACTGAAAAGTCCCACCGCCGCGGTAACGGCCGAATAAACCGATACTATTCGGTTTTCATGCACGCCTTTGCGCTCGAAATGGTGGTGAAGCGGCGCCATTAAAAATATACGTTTTTTGGTCGTTTTATAGCACAATACCTGTAAAATAACCGATACGCTCGTTGCAACGAACATTATTCCCACTATGGGCGCGACAAATTCCAACCTGCTCATAATGGCAAGACACCCGAGTCCCCCGCCCAAAGCGAGCGCACCCGTATCGCCCATAAATACTTTTGCGGGATAACAGTTGTAACACAAAAACCCCGTAAGCGCGCCTATAAGCACGGCGCAGTAAAGAATAAGATTACCGTATTCGCCGTCGGCTTGTCCGTCGCCCGCACAGTACGAAACCACTGCTATTATAAGCGCGAAGAAAAACGTATAATAAGCCGAAACTTTTCCGGCAAGCCCGTCGAGCCCGTCGGTTAAATTTACCGAATTGGTAAACGCCAAAAAAACCACCATAAACAGAGGAATGGAAAATACGCCCAAATTAACTTCTTTTAGCGTAAACGGCGCGTAAACAACACTGCCCACAAGCGCGTTGTTATAGGCAAACACCGATACTATTACCGCAATAAGAAGCTGAAATATTATTTTCTGTATGGGACTTAATCCTTTATTCTGCTTGAAAAAAACCTTGATAAAATCGTCGATAAAACCTATTATGCCGTAACCGAGCGTTACGAAAAGCGTAATAAGCATAAGCATGTTGTCTTTTCCGCAAAACGCAAGACAACCAACCGTAATCGCAATCATTATGCCTATGCCGCCCATTGTGGGAGTTCCGCTTTTTCCCATGTGGTTGTCCACATATGAAAGTATTGTCTGTCGTACTTTCAGTTTTTTTCCGAGCAAAATGACAAGAGGCATTACGGCGGCGGAAATTACAAACGCCGTAAGCGCAGCAATCATAATTTTAATCATTTACACTCCTGTTTTGCAATAACCGCATTATATATTCCTCATCGTTATACGGATACTTTATACCCTTTATTTCCTGATACTTTTCGGCACCTTTTCCCGCAACGATAACAATATCCCCGCCGGTAGCAAGCTTAAACGCAAGCTTAATTGCCTCGCGTCGGTCGGCGTTTGTATAAACGCTTCCGAGTCGGTCGCTCGGAACGCCGCCGAGCACGTCCTTTATTATCGCTTCGGGGTCTTCGTCGCGCGGATTGTCGCTTGTAATAACGGTAATATCGCTCAGCGTGCTTGCCGCTCTGCCCATTACCGCGCGCTTAGATTTATCGCGGTTTCCGCCGCAACCGAACACCGTGATAATGCGTTCGGGAGCAAATTCACGTACCGATGTTATTATGTTCCCCAGCCCGTCGTCGGTATGCGCAAAATCGATAATTATGCTGAAAGTCGAGGTATTTATTACGTTAAAACGCCCGTCTACCCGCTTTAACGAGCGGATACCCGCAAGAATATCTTTAAGTTTTATTCTGCTTAAATGCGCCATAGCCGCGGCGCAAAGCGTGTTATACATATTAAACCGCCCCGGCAAAGCGAATTTAACTTCGCCTATGTCGTCGGCTATGTTTATTACGTAGCTTAATCCTTCCGCGCTCATATTAACATTTATTCCGAACACGTCTGCGGGGTTTTCTTTTCCGTAGCTCAGAACGGGAATATTCGCCTCGGAAATGAGCAGTCTTCCGAATTTATCGTCGGCATTGATTGCCGCACACTTTGCGTTCTCCGGCGTGAACAGCCTTTTTTTCGCGTTTCCGTAAGTTTCCATATCGGAAAAATAGTCCAAATGGTCTTGCGACAAGTTGGTAAAACCCACGGCGTCATATACTATGCCCGCGGTTTTATATAGTGCAAGCGCATGAGCCGATACTTCCATAACAACGGCGGTAACTCCGCAGTTTTTCATTTTACAGAGCGAGTCGTTAAGCTCCATAGGGTCGGGCGTCGTAAGCACGGCAGGCTCGCTGTGTCCGCAATACTCTATACAATTTGTGCCTATAAGTCCAACTTCCTCGCCTGCCTTTTTGAGAATTTCGGCAAGCACGTAAGCCGTTGTCGTTTTTCCGTTTGTTCCCGTAATGCCGTACATTTTCAGCGATTTTGCGGGATTTCCGTAAAACGCGGCGCAAGCAAGCGCAAACGTCTTTCTTGCATTGTCGGTTTTTATGTACGGACAGCTTACGTCCAACTCTTTTTCGCCGACTATTGCCGCCGCACCCTTTTGCGCCGCAATTACGGCAAAATCATGTCCGTCGTGTCTGCTCCCCGAAAGGCATACGAACAGACTTCCGCTACTCACTTTGTCGGCGTCGTGGCAAATATCGCTTATATGTATATCGCCGTACTCGGGACTTACCGAACCTATCAGATTTTTAAGTTTCATACCTTTCACCTACGCAGTTATTTTCAAATTCCATTCTCGCCGTCAGTCGGTGCGTATAAGCACCACGTCGCCTTTTTCCACCTTTGTTTCGGGTACGGGCACGCATGACTTCACCGTTCCTCCGTCGCCGCTGATTTCAAAGGCAAGCCCCTGCGCATTTAAGAGCGCGGCAGCCTCTGTCGCGTCGAGTCCTACAACGTCGGGCATATTAACGTATTCGGTCACTTTGTTGCTTACGGAGGGCGCGAGAGCCGTATAATCGAATATCTTTTCAAATACCGCGCCGGCATACGGTGCGGCAACAAGACTACCGTAATACATATATCCGCCCGGTTCGTCTACAATCATAGCCACAACGTAACGCGGATTATCCACGGGCGCGAATCCCACAAAGCTCGAAACGTACTTGCCTTGCGCAATATGTCCGTCCTCGTACTTCTGCGCCGTACCCGTTTTGCCGCCTACGCGGTAACCCGCAACTCCCGCCTTGTGTCCGCCGCCCTCGCTTACCACCTTTTCAAGCATTTCGCGCAAAGTACGCGAAGTTGTTTCCGATATTACTCTGCGCACTTCTTTCGGCTCGCGAACGTAAACGGTTTTGCCGCCGTAATCGGTTACCTTCGACACAAAGTAAGGTTCGTACAAAATTCCGCCGTTCACCGCCGCAGAAACCGCCGTTACGAGTTGCAACGGCGTTACGGCAACCGCTTGCCCGAATCCTATACGCGCAAGGTCAACATTTTTCACCGATGCGGAGTTCATGAGGAGTCCGCTGCTTTCGCCGTAAAAGTCTATATTTGTTTTACTTCCGAATCCGAAGTTCTTAATACTTTTGTAAAGTTTGTCTGTTCCGAGCCTTAGTGCCAAATCCATAAACACGCAGTTGCAACTGTTTTTTACGCCTTCCGAAAGATTCTGAGAGCCGTGACCTATACTTCGCCAACACTTGATTTTCTGACCGTCTACAAGCCGCGAGCCGTTGCAGTAAAAAGAGTCGGACTCGCTTACCGCTCCGTTTTCGATAGCCGCCGCGGTAGTAAATATCTTAAACGTAGACCCGGGTTCGTACACGTCTACAATCATCTTGTTTTTACTCAGCGCGTTAAGCATGTTAATATCGTTGCGCGGCGGTTCGTTTAAGTCGAATCCCGGCGCGCTCGCCATGGCAAGTATGCCGCCCGTAGTGCAGTCCATAACAATCATGTGAGCACCTTTTGCGTTATGGTCGGCAATCGCGCTCGACACGGCATTTTCGGCAAACGACTGAATATTCATATCCACCGAAAGCGTAAGGTTGCATCCCGGAATGGCGGGAACGTATTTTGTAATATTGTTTTCGAGTTCATGACCTTTTATATCGGTAGCGGTATAGGAAAATCCGTTTACGCCTTTAAGGTACGTATCGTAATAGCCTTCGAGTCCGTTCTGCCCCACGTTGTCTATGTTTGTAAAACCGAGTATCTGCGACAGATAATTCGATGCGGGATAATACCGTTCGGAATCGAGAGTAAAATAAACTCCGCTTAGATTGAGCGCGCGTATCGACTCCGCAACTGTCTTTTCCACTCCGCGCGCTACGGTGATTTCGCTTACCCGTGAAGTCGTGATTTTTTCGTACAGCTTTTCCGACGACAAATCGAGATAACCCGAAAGCGCGGACGAAACCGCCGAAGCATCGGTAACGGCGTTCGGTCGCACGTATATACCGTATACGTCGCGGTTGTCGGCAAGCACCGTTCCGTAAGAGTCGGTTATAAGACCGCGCGGTGCTTTAAGCGGCAAATCACGGTACCATTGTTCCGCCGCCCGAGCTTGCAAATCTTTGCCTGCGACAAGCTGTAAATAGCCGAGTCTGCCGAGCAGCGCACAAAACAAAAAGGTTATCGATACAATCAGTATCAATAACCTCTTTCGCGTAGTAACTGTATTTACGGGTACTTCGTTCAATGTGACCCTATCCTCCGATGACCTTACTTATAAAGTCGCAAACTTTATCGAACCAGTTGGTTCTTCCTTCGTATTCGGTGGGAGTAACGGTGGGAACAAGTTCCACTTCGATTACGCTGTCGATTTTTTCCATGCCGTTTTTCTCTGCGGCGGATGCTATCGTGTCGAAGTCGGTAAGCTCGCTTATATCGGCTCTGATATCGGCAAGCTGACTGCTTTTAAGTGCGATTTCACTCTCTAAACTTGCCGAGCGGGCGTTTATGTTGCTAACCGTAAGACCGATTACAACCACCATTACTGCAAGCACCGTAACAATCGCTACGTAAGCTATCAACGCGACTTTGGCTTTACCCGAAAGCCTTGTTTTCTCCCTTTTGACTACTTCCTGCTCCGGTTTTTGCTCGGCGTACGCCCTTGTGCGTATACTTGGCATAACGTCCTCGCGCTCACGCTTACGCGCTTTTTTGGAACGAGTGGGTGCCTGTATGGGAACACTGTAATCGTACGCGCCGTAATACGGACGCGACGTATACTCTATAACCGAATCGGTCGCGCTTTTCTGCGCGGTTTCGGTATACGGTACCGAGTAAGAAGGCTCGTCCATAACCGTACGATAAGAAAACCTTTCGGTTTCCGTCGAAGTGTTTTCTTTTGCGGTTTCGTCTGCAACCGCTTTGCCGGAAGGCTGGATTCCGTAGCCGCCGAAACGGTCCTGCTCGGTTGAGATTCTTCTTCTTGCAGTCGTTACCATATTTGTATGCTCCTTTGTATAGGATTATTACGCACGATTGAGTTTTTCCGCCACCCGCAGAGTCGCGCTTTTACTGCGTGAGTTGGCTGTTTGTTCGCTTGTCGAAGGCTTGTACTTGCCTATAATCTTCACCGATGCTTTGTGATTGCAGATGCACACAGGCAACGATTTATCGCAAATGCAGTCGGTTGCAAGCGTTTTAAACGTCTGTTTTACTATTCTGTCTTCAAGCGAATGAAATGTTATTACGGCAATGCGCGCACCCGGCTTCAACGCTTCCACTATGTCGCAAACCGCCTCTCCGAGTCCCGACAGTTCGTTGTTTACTTCAATACGTATTGCCTGAAAAGTTTTTTTTGCGGGGTTGCCGTGTTTACTTTCGGGTACGCATGATTTTACTATGTCGCTGAGTTGTTTTGTGGTTTCAATCGGACTGCCTACGCGGATTTCGCAAATCTTTTTTGCAATCCTGCGCGCAAACCGTTCTTCGCCGTATGTATATATTATGCGTGAAAGCTCGTCTTCGGTGTATTCGTTTACAACCGTCATAGCCGACAGGTACTGGTCGCGGTCCATGCGCATATCGAGCAAGCCGTCGCCGCTGTACGAAAAACCGCGCAAATTTTCGTCTACCTGATGAGATGATATTCCAAGGTCGAGTATCGCGCCGTCAAGCGAATCGATTTCATGCGATTTCAGCACGTCGGACACGTTTTTGAAGTTGTCTTTTACAAGCGTGTATCTTCCGTTATAATCGGATATTTGCGAGAGCCGCATGCGCGAGTAATCGATTGCTTCCATGTCGCGGTCGGTAGCTATTACCCTTCCGCCTCGCTTTAATATTTCGCTCGTATGCCCCCCGCCGCCCAAAGTTCCGTCAAAGTACAGCTTGCCTTGCTTTACGTCTAACGCATCCATACATTCGGTCGGCATCACCGGAATATGATATTCGCTCATTTCAGCCTTCTCCGCCTACGGGTAACGTCTTTAAACATTCGTCGAATTCTTCTGAATCTATATCCGAATATGCGTTCCAATTCTCCTCGCTCCAAATTTCCACACGGTTGTATGCACCGATAGTCACTATGTTTTTACTTAGTTTTGCATGCTTAATAAGATGTTGCGGCAAAAGTATTCTGCCAGCCTTGTCCTCCTCGGCTTTAAATCCGCTCGATGCCATAAGACGCACCGACTTACTGTTCACGGGGTCGAGCAAATCGAGCGAACGAAATTTTTCGTCGAATATCTTAACAGCATCTTTCTCGGGCAATACTATAAGACAGTTGTTTGAGCCGCGCGTTATAAACGGATTTTCGCCGAGCTGTGCTTTGAGCTTGGTCGGAATTCTTATTCTGCCCTTTTCATCCATCTGATGTCTGTATTCGCCGAAATACATTTGCGCGCCTCCCGTATGCCGTGCGGCAGATTTAACAGGTTGTCCTATTACGGCACTTTTACCCTGTTACCGTTATATTATAACACACTTTTTGCCCACAATCAACCACTTTTACCCATTTTTATTATATTTTTCAAAGTTTTTTTTGCGTTTGCCCGTATTCTGTTCATTTGCAAACTTACAGCCCAAAAAATGCCCATGCAAAATGGATAGGCATAAAGTTGACTTTTTTGCGGCAATGAGTTATCATTTAAATGTAAATAAATTTTACTACGGCGGATTTAATTGCATGAAAATAAAAGACGTATACGACGCGCAAAAAAGACTTTGCGGCACGACTCATCTCACAAGTTTGGAATATTCGAACACGTTTTCCAAAACAGCCGATGCAAATATATGGCTTAAATGCGAAAACATGCAGAAAACGGGCTCGTTTAAAGTGCGCGGTGCATATAATAAAATCAAAAAGCTTACTGCGGAAAAAAGCGTTAAATGCGTAGTGGCTTCGTCGGCGGGCAACCACGCGCAGGGCGTTGCCTATGCCGCGCGCGAAAACGGAATCGAAGCATACATAGTTATGCCGCTTGCAACTCCGATAGCTAAAATCTCCGCCACGGAAAGTTACGGTGCAAAAGTGATTCTTTGCGGCGACTGCTACGATGACGCTTATGCCGAGGCTCAGAAAATAAGCGCGGAAAAAAACGCCGTATTCATTCACCCGTTCGATGACGAGGACGTTATAGCCGGTCAGGGCACGGTTGCGCTCGAACTAACCGAGCAAATGCCCGATTTGGACGCCGTTATCGTTCCCGCGGGCGGCGGCGGTCTGCTTGCGGGCATAGCATTTACCTTAAAGCAACTTAATCCGAAAATAAAAGTGATAGGCGTTCAGGCGGAACGTGCGGACGCGATAAAGCAAAGCTACATACTTAAAAAACATTTTTGCTCCGAAAGCGTTTACACCATTGCCGACGGTATCGCCGTAAAGAATCCCGGTAAAATCACAACCGATTTGATAAACAAATACGCAGACGGCGTATACTCCGTTACCGACGACGAAATAGCGTCGACGATTATTCAGTTGTTGGAACGCGCGAAACAAGTAGTTGAACCTGCGGGAACTACGAGCCTTGCCCTTGCGCTCTCGAAAAAAGTTCCCGATTTGAAAGGCAAAAAAATCGCATGCGTGCTGTCGGGCGGCAACATAGACGTCGGATTTATTCACAAGATAATCGAAAAAGGTCTTGTAAGCCGCGGGCGGCAAATGAAATTCTCGGTAGTGCTTGCCGACAAACCGGGCAGTTTGGAGCGGTTTTCACACATAATGGCGGTCAATCAGGCAAATATTATATCCGTACAGTACGACCGAGTAAGTACCGAACTCAGCCTTAACGAAACCATACTTCATATAGCTTGCGAAGTGAGCGGATTCGAGCACGGCAAAAGACTTATAAACAATTTACGTGAAAACGGTTTTCAGTTACTCACCGATTTGACGGTTCTCTGAAAATCAACCAAACATACATCAAGGAGCTTTATTATGAAAGACAAAAAAAATAAACGCAAAGACACTTACCGCGCGGTTATCAACACGCCCGACGCCCCCAAAGCGATAGGTCCGTACTCACAAGGAATCGAGCTTAAAAAGCTAATTTATTTTTCGGGTCAAATTCCAATCGACCCCGCAACGGGCGAACTTGCGGGAAACGATTTTACAACACAGACAAGACAAGTGCTTAAAAATATCGACGCTCTGCTTGCCTCGAAAGGACTTACTGCGGCAAACGTGGTAAAAACCACGATATTTATTACCGATATGTCCAAATTCGCCGAAGTAAACGCCGAATACGGAAGCTATTTCAGCTTTGAACCCCCTGCCCGCTCTTGCGTTGCCGTTTCGGCTCTCCCCATGGGCGCGCTTGTGGAAATAGAGGTTATCGCCACGCTGTAATATTCTTAAATACGGATTTTATAAAACAAAAAGACGGTATGCGCGATAACGCACCGTCTTTTTTTGTTTTCCGAATCGGAGGATTGACTTTAAAAAAATCGCTTTGCAAGCTCACGAACAGATATTAAAAAATTCGGGTAAGCTTGTTTTTAACCAAATCGCATGACGTAAGGTAATATTGTATCCCGCCGAGTGCTTTATTCAAGCATATTCGTCCCGGGTTTCCGTGCAAATGCCCGTAAACAACTGCGTCTACCTTATATTCGGAAAAAAGTTTTGTAAAAGGAGAAGCTTCGAGTCGGCTGTTAAACGGAGGATAATGAATCATAACTATTACTTTGTCGGCATCGGTGCGCATGTTACTCATTGCGGAAAGCGACAGCGTTATACGCTGAATTTCGCGCTCGTAAATTTTTTTATCCTCGGCGCTTACGCCTCCGCCGTTTTCGGGAGTGGTCCAACCGCGACTGCCGCAAATGAGCAAATTTTCTATTCTTACGCAGTCGTTCTGAATAGCGTACATGCCCTCTTTAAGCAATGAGCGAACCGCGCCTATCGACTTCCACCAATAGTCGTGATTGCCGCGAACTATTACCTTTTTGCCCGTAAGAGAACTTATGTAATTCAAGTCGGGTACGGCATCGGACAAGTTCATTGCCCAACTTATATCGCCCGAAATGAGCACAACGTCCGAATCGGTGACCTTGTTGCGCCAATCTTCTTCTATTTCTTCGAGATAATTTGCCCAAGACGAGCCGAATATATCCATGGGCTTTGAGTTGTTGCCCGATAAATGCAAATCGCTTATAGCGTAAACCTTCATTGCTTTATTATAACATTAAAATGCGTTAAAAGCAAGCTTTTGTTTACGCGCCAGCTGCTCTTGATACTATTTAATCGGGAAACAGCGGCAGTGCGCCGAGTATGTTGCACACGTTGCCTTCGTCGTCGGTACATTCGGGATATACGGCATATCCGTATATCGGAACTAAAACATCAACGGGAACTATTACTTTAATTATAAGCGTGTAACAGCCGTTCACCGAAACCGCGTCGGAGCTTATAAAGTTTCCTATGCCGCTTGCGAATATGGCAAACACCTTAAAGTCGTACGGCACAATCGCCCGCTCGGGAACATTTAAAACCACATTCTGATGAATCCTAAGCGTAGAAGTTGCGGTAAAAGCGTTTCCGTGCACGTCGGTAAACGTAACCAAAACGGGTATTGTTACAGTAGCTTCGAGTCTTACCCTGTTGCCGGAAAGCGGAGTTTGAACCACACTGTCAAGTTCCGAATTTCCGTTGCTTACGGCATTGTTAAACGTAAAAGGTTCGACTGCCTGCGGAGGTATTCCGTTTAATTCAAGCACGTAATTCACTCCGTTTGCCGACTGCCTGCAACCGTCGAAAACTCTGTTCACCTCTATACATATGCGTTCGCATAATCCCGTTGCCGGATTGCCCGTAATGCGCCCCGCCCTGAGTGTGTTAGCCATAAAAAAACCTCCCGATATACGGTTTACAAAACGTATTTATGCGGGAGGATTTTTATATGTTCCGTTTTATATGTATTTTTTCCGGTATTAAAGCAAGTTTTCCGATACGCCTGCAATCAATCTATGTCGGCGACTCCGATTGCAAATCGGCTATAACGGAATCAAGCTCCGACTCGATTTTTTCTTTGCCGTTGCCCGTAAGTCCGGAAAACGCTATAATATCGTCGCGACCCACGGCAAGCGACGCGGAAATAGTTTGCACCGACTTAGCTATCCGACTTTTTGAAAGTTTATCGGACTTTGTAGCAACCACGGTAAAAGGCAGATTATATGCGTAAAGATATTTAAGCATCTGTTTGTCAAGCGCGGTCGGCTCGTGCCGAATATCGACAAGAGCAAATACTCGTTTGAGTTTTTCCGAGCCCGAAAGATAGCTTTCTATAAGCTCCGCCCACTTTGTCTTTTCCGCTTTGGGCGCGGCGGCATATCCGTATCCCGGAAGGTCGGCGAGTACAAGCGTTTTCTTATTCAAATCGAACAGATTTATCAGGCGTGTGCGCCCCGGAGTAACCGACGCTTTTGCAAGCTTTTTTCTGCCTGTTATGCAGTTTATAAATGTTGATTTGCCCACGTTCGAACGCCCCACAACGCATATTTCGGGGCAATCGTATAAACAAGAAACCTCTTTGTATTTCGCATAAGAAGCTATACTTGTAATAAATTCGGCAGATTGAATTTTCATATGTTACCCTTTTGCGTAATGCAAGCGCGGTTTATACGAGAGCCGCGGCAAATACTTCGTCTATATTATCGGCACACAGAATTTTGACGTTCTTTTTAACTTCCGCGGGAAGCTCGTCGGCGTCTTTGCGGTTTTCCGCGGGAATAATAAGAGTTTTCACTCCCGCTCGAAATGCGGCAAGCGACTTTTCTTTAAGTCCGCCTATGGCAAGCACTTTTCCGCGCAAAGTCACTTCACCCGTCATGGCTACGTTGCGGTTTACCTTTCTGCCGCTAAGCGCACTCAGCACCGCAGTTGCCATAGTAATGCCTGCGCTCGGTCCGTCTTTCGGGGTTGCGCCTTCCGGCACGTGAATGTGTATATCGTACTTTGTGAATTTTTCAAGCGGTATACCGTACTTATCCGCACGCGAACGAACGAGAGTAAGCGCGGTGCGGCACGACTCTTTCATTACGTCGCCCAAACTTCCGGTAAGGATAATTTCGCCCTTACCGTCGGGAATTACCGCCACCTCTATATTAAGGGTTACACCGCCTACGCTCGTCCATGCAAGTCCTGTGGCAAGCCCCGACTCGTCTATGCTGTTTTTACGGTTATCCCAATATTTGATTACTCCGAGATATTCCTTAACGTCGGCTTTTGTAACGTCGTAATGTTGCGGCGAATCCTTGCCGTTTTCTACGACTTTTACCGCTATTTTGCGCACCACAGTGCCTATTTCACGCTCTAAACCTCTCACTCCGCTCTCTCGCGTATAGCTTGAAATTATGTGCAGAAGCACGGCGTCGGGGATAGTTACCGTTTGTTCATCGAGTCCGTTTGCGGCAAGCTGTTTGGGAACAAGATACCGTTTTGCTATTTGCAGTTTTTCTTCATAGGTATAACCCGACAGCTCGATTACTTCCATACGGTCGAGAAGCGGCGCGGGAATAGTATCAAGCGTATTCGCCGTGGTTACAAACATTACCTTGCTTAAATCATACGGCACTTCTAAATAGTGGTCTTTAAAAGCGTTGTTTTGGTTGGGGTCGAGAACTTCGAGCATA
>CAMUAL010000025.1 GCA_947086925.1 uncultured Clostridia bacterium | reverse complement strand
CGGGACCTACCGGACCTGCGGGTCCTGCGGGAGCAACGGGTGCCACGGGCGCGACTGGTGCGACGGGTGAAATAGGACCTACGGGACCCACCGGACCTGCGGGTCCTGCGGGAGCGACGGGAGCCACGGGCGCGACAGGCGCAACGGGAGCCACGGGTGCAACGGGACCTACCGGACCTGCGGGTCCTGCGGGAGCAACGGGTGCCACGGGCGCGACGGGCGCCGCGGGTGAAATAGGACCTACGGGACCCACCGGACCTGCGGGTCCTGCGGGCGCAACGGGAGCGACAGGCGCAACGGGCGCCGCGGGTGAAATAGGACCTACGGGACCTACCGGGCCTGCGGGTCCTGCGGGAACGATAACCCCTGCCGCGGCGGTTGCCGACGTTGAAGGCACGCCCACCCCCGAGGAGGTAGGCGCAACGCTAAACGAGTTGCTTGCGTCTTTGCGTGCGGCGGGCTTTCTTGCAACCTAATTAACCGTAATACAAATATGTAACGAAACAAAAAAAACTTCCGTTCCGCCGCGGAAGTTTTTTTGTGCTTTTCAAATGCAATAGGGATTCGTTTGTATTTTCCGTACGTACACGCGTAATAAAAAATCAAAATAATAGGCAGAAAAAATTTAAAAACATATTGACAAACCGCTAATGATGTGGTACTATTGTTACAGAGAGTTACGCGCGTAAATCACAATAAACGGCGGAGAATGAAAATGGCAACAAGAGCCGATGTGGCAAAACTCGCAAACGTATCGGTTGCAACCGTTACAAATGCGCTTACCGGACGCAAGCCGGTGGGCGACAGTTTGCGTGAGCGCGTGCTTAAAGCCGCAGATAAGCTCGGCTACATACCCGATTCGTCGGCGCAAAGGTTGTCGTCGGGAATAAACAAGCATATAGGCGTTGCCGTATCGGAGCTTACAAATCCGTATCACGTAGAGGTGCTTAAAGGAATAGACTCCTATGCCGCCGAACACGGTTTTGCGGTTTCGGTGTTCGACCTTGAAAACAACGCGCAAAACAAATTCCGACTTATTGCATCGCGCCGACTCGGCGGAATAGTAAATTTTGTGTCGGATAAATATCCCGCCGAATACGTACGCTATTTTTTGCAAGATAACGTGGTTATGGTGAACTTCGAGTGCGAAAAAAGTTTCAGGGTGGACACGGTTTACGCAAACGGCATGGAGGCGCTCATCACCGAGGCGGCACGGCTCGGGCATAAAAACGCGGCAATTCTTTCGTCGCTCGAAACAAAGTATATGTTGCTCGATTCGCGTGTGGAAAAGTTTATGCAACTGCGCGATAAATGCGGCTTTACGCAAGACGACGCTTTGCTTGTGGGCAACGACCTCGGCGGAAAGCGCACAAGCGAAGAAATAGGCTACATGCTCACCGAAAAACTGCTTACCACCGGTCGGAAGTTTACGGTTATGTTCTGCATTAACGACATGATGGCTCTCGGAGCGATAACGGCACTGCGCAATCACGGTTTGCGCGTTCCCGAGGACGTTTCGGTTACGGGGTGCGACGATATTTCGATAGCAAAGTACGTTCAGCCTACGCTTACAACGCTTAAAATAGATACTTTTGCCTACGGCAGAGAAATAGCAAAGACGATAATCGACAAAATAGCTAATCCCGACATGCCGTACACGTGTAAAACGGTAGAGGCGATTCCCGTATTCCGCGAAAGTCTTACGCGGGCAAAAGAATAACGAAGTTAATGCGTTTATAATTGTAATGCTTACGGTTTTACATAAAGCACCGCAAAGCTAAACGCCTTAATGATAAAAACAAATTTTTTAAGGAGAAATGGAAAATGAGTACAAACACACAAGTAAAAAGCACTAACAAACTGCTTATGCTTTTGGTTGCGTTGGTACTCGCCGTAGCGTGTTTCGCGGGGGGGGGAGCTTTAATATTCGCTTCCGCCACTGAGAACGGCGACGGCGAAACCGCGACAGGTGCAATAACGGTAACAGGCGTAACGAGCGATATAGCAAACAAAGCTTCGGATAAGCCTAAAATCACGGTGGGCGATGAACAACTGACCGTAGACTATTTATACGTATACGTACAGTTCGGAGCCGACGCCGCAAATGCCGAAATCTCCGATTTACAAGATAAAACGGAATATCAAAACAAGGTATACATTAACGGCGTACCTTTTGAAACATTAACAAAAGATTCCGAATACAGCGCAATGAACATCGTTTTGAAAGACGGTGCTTATCAGCTTGAAATTTTTATCGAAAGAGATTTGCTCAGCTGGACTCGACCCAATGCGCAAGCTGGCGCCCGCAATCTTTTGGCGAACGAAATTTTGGTTAAAGCAGGCTTCCCTTTGGTTGACGGAAAAACGCTTTCGGAAGACTGCTATATGTACAGCAGTACGTGGTCGAGTCCAACCGCAAGCGATAAGCAAGTATTCAAACTCGGCGCAAGAAGCGAAGAAGCACTCGAAGCGAAAATAATTCATGCTTCGTTTGACGTTTACACGGTTAATCAATACAGATTGATTTTACAGCTTGAAAGCGAAATCGACGATGAAGCCATTATTTTCAGCGCAAACGGAAGTAACGGTAACTATTTGTTGCGTCGTGACAAAGCTACAATCGACAACAACAACAACTACAATCCGAAAATGACAATCGACGGGCAAGAAGTAACCGCGTCGGAATATTTCGACCGCACGGGTATTCGCGCGTCGCTTGCTAATTACATTACTATAAACGGCGTTTCCGTTTCCGATTGGAAAAAACTTCCTTACGAAGCCCTTATAAAAGACGGTCGGAATACCGAAGCCGATTTGCACAGTGCGCTCGGTAAAATCGATTTGAACGCTTATACCGATGCGTATATAAAAGACGGCGACAAAATAATAATCGAGCTTTACGCAAACACTTCAATACCGTATAATTATACCGACAGCGAAGGCAACGACCATACTTCGATAGATTGGGAGCTTCCCGCTACAATCGGCGAAGACATCGAAATAAAACTTCTTCCCGGATTTACGGGCATAGGTCTTAAAGCCGCCGAAAACGGCAACACCGCGGTTTACAACGCCGAAACGGGCGTTTGGACTTGCGACAACGTAGCAACCACCCGCGTTCCCGAAGAACTCGCAATTAAAGGCTTGGGAACACCCAAATATTGGGACGGCGAATATAAAAACTTCGGTATAGATATTCTGTTCGATAAGCAAGAAATCGACGACCAGATTATCAATTTCAGCGCAACATCTTCGCACGCTTTGGGTACCAACTTGGACAAAGCCGACCGCGACAAAGCGCTTGCATTGGGCGAATACGGAATTATGGACAGCGTTCGCAACAACATTATAATAGGCGGCGTGTTCGGCGACAGCGAAGAAGTAAGAAGATTATCCATATACGAAATGATGCAAGCGGCGGGGGATAATACCGGAGACGCATCGGCGGTACTTCATCTTATTCCCAACGCGACTCGTGTTATGTTGAAAGGCGCGACCAACGAAAATTTTGTCGCATGGAATAAGTTCCATGTTTCGAATTTAAGACAGAACTTTACCGTAACCATTAAGGCGGGCTTGCGCGTTCCCGGCGTTAAAGACGCATTGGGAAATTACCCCGTATACGAAACCAAGCGCGACTATAACTATATTTACGATTACGGCGAGGGCAAATGGTACGAAGGCACCGAGCTTGCCGATATTTACAAAGCTCAGGCACAAGTGGTCGTTGACGCAATCGCAAAGCTTCCCGAAGTAAGCGAAGTTAAACTTTCGGATAAAGCTACCGTTGCGGCGGCGCGCGAGTTATACGACTTTATGTATTATTCCGAGTCGGAAGAATACGTAACAAACTATCAGAAGCTTGTCGATTTGGAAGCTAAGATAGCTCAGCTCGAAGCGGGCAGCGGAAATCCCGATCCCGGCGATAACAACGGCGACAATAACGGCGACGACAACAACGGCGACAACAATAATCAAGAGGGCAAAAAGAAGTGCGGTTCCGATATTGGCGGAGCGGCAAGCGTTTCCATTGCCTTTTTAATGCTCGGAATGGCGGCGGTTGTACTTACCTTTAAGCGCGGAAAGAAAGCAGAATGAAAATAAAGCATAAGCTTTCCTGCGTTATTATTGCGATATTGCTTATATTAACGGCGTCGGTTACGGGTTGCACAAAAAAGCAACCCGTAACCGAACCCGTTTATACTCCCGTAAATATGGAAGAAATAATGTCAGATAAGAAATCCGACAAATTATTGCGCTTCGGCAGTTCCGACGAGGGATTTAACGATTTCCTCAATGATTTCATGCACCGACATTTGCGGTACGACGACGAGCGCGTTGGCAGTGCGACGGTAGGCGACGTAACTTCGGTAATGTTCGAGCGCGAGTGGGATTCGATGGCGTTATGTTGGTTTAACAGCACTTCGAACGCGCTTGCAACCGACAATCTCAATACCTTTAAAAATTGGTTTACGCGCGTCGGCATAGATAAGTTCGGGTACGTATGGTCGGCAGATACCGCAACGGGAATATCGAATCCCACGGAAGGTCCCGTATTCTTCCGTCAGGGCTGGCCGTTTCCCACCTATGCCGAAAGCAACGGCGCGGCGGAAGGATTTGAATTTAACGAAGACGGCGACTTTGAGGGTTGGACGTGCAGTATAGACTCTGCAAGCGTTTCGGGCGGATTGTACACGGTGCGCGGAAATTCCGTTCGGGAAATTTCGTTCGAGCGCACGGGACTTAATATAAACACTATCGACGCTCCGTTTTTGGAGCTTGCTCTTGCAATAAACAAAATCACATCGGCAGATGCGGCTAACGCAGACGACGTATACATTTACTGGAAACGCGCGGGCGACGCGGATTATTCGGATGAGCGCATGGTGCGTCAGGGCGATTTCGCCACTCTCACCGAAAATTTAAGCGACGTACTCGATGCGGGTAAAACCTTTGACAAAACTCTGTTTCTGCCCATGTATCTGCACCCGCAGTGGGGCACTGACAGCACGATTGCGGCTGTGAAAATCGTAGTAAAGGCGAAAAGCGGTTTAAACATGAACGTGCGCACGCGCATAAACTATCTGCGCTTTAATTACGATACGCGTCAGTCGGCGAATGCGGCTCAGCTTCTTACGGCGGCGCGCAACTACTACGAATTTACACGCGATTATGCGCACTTGGAACAGAATATCAACCGTTACCGCAGTGCTATGCAGTTTATGCTCACTCACTTAAAGGGAGAAAGCGGACTCTTGGATTTGGGATACTTTGTCGGGCACGACGGACTCGTTCTCGACGATACGTATTCGCGCATGCAGGGTCACGGCATAGGCGACAATTATTGGGATATTCTGTCGTTGCCGCAAATCAATTTAAGTTCGAACATTTATTTTTACAAGGCGCTCAAAGCCATGCGCGACTTGGAGTTGATGGCGGAAAGCCAAAACATAAGCGTGAGTAAGCCCGCCGTTAAGGGCGCGGACGATTGGCGCAAAAACGTAAGCTATACCGAAAACAGCGAATCGCTTAACGCCTTGATAGCTCAAACGAAAAGCAGAATAAACGAATATTTTTGGAACGACGCCACGGGCAGACTTCATATAGGCTACAACTCGGGCAACACAAAACCCGTTGATTACGGTTACGTTGTTTTTAACTTAGAGGCTATCTGCGAGGGGATAATCGAGGGCGAAAAAGCCAAAAGCGTTATGGATTGGATTAGCGGCGCGCGCATTGTTGCGGGCGATACTTCCACGGGCGCGGATATTTACAAATTCGAGTTTGCGCCGCGCACGTCCACTTTACGTAACGAAATGCAGTACGTTTGGCCTTGGGTGGCAATCGACCGCCCGTTCGGCAGACAGGTGCAAGACGGCGGGAGCGTGCTCTGGGCGTCGTATTACGACATTGCGGCTCGGCTGATTGTTTACGGCGCGGATAACGCGTGGGCGCGCTTTAAAGAAATTCAAACTTGGTATGAAAAAGTTAAGGCGTTCGGCGGCACGGGCAAAAACTTCTACCGCGATTATTACGAAGACCTTTGGTTTGACGACAAAGACTTTTGTTTGCAAGGCGGAGGAGAAGACGGCGGTTTGGGACTTGACGAGGAGTTCATAGAAAACGCGATTCTTTACGCCGCCGTGCCTCTCGTATTTATGGGACTTGACGGCGCCGACGCATACAATACGCTTACCGTATCGCCTCAAATGCCGAGCGCGCTCGGATACTTCAAAACGGAAAATCTTATGTACTCGGGCGTTGTGTACGACATGGCGGTTTCGCAGATTCAGGTTGCGATAAGCAATGTGCGAGGAAACGCCGCGGGAGAGTACGTAAAACTTAAATTCAAACTCGGCTCGGGTTACAAAATTTACGTAAACGACACCGAAGTAACGTCGGTGCGTGAAGGCGACTATCTTGTAGCCACCGTGCCATTCGGCGAATTTGTTGCGGAAGCGAAAAAAAGCTGACGCGAAAATAAGCCTTAACTGTTTTTTATATGCGTGATATAAGGAGAACCACATGAAATCATTTAAGAAAATTTTGCAAATCGTGCTTTGTGCCGTGCTTTGCGTGTTTATGAGCTTTTCGGTAGCGGCATGCGGCGGCGGACTTTTCCGATTCGGCGAAGACGATTTGGACAAGGCAATGGAAGAAGAACTCAAAAAGATAGACTTTAACGCCGACGAAACCTACACGGGTCAAATAACGATAGCTCGTAACGTCGAACCCGATCAAGTTGCGGTTTTGGACGCGCTTGTAAACGGATTTACCGAAAAATACAAAAACATAAAAGTAAACGTGCGCCCGCTTCCGAGTGCTAACTATAAAGAAAATTTGCAGAACATGAACTCGGCGTGCATATTGAACGGCAAATACGACACATTCCCCGACGTGTTTTGGGCGAGCAACGCCGATACCACCGAATATCAGCTTTTGGATATGATGATGCCGATTGATTATTTTGACGGCAAAGACGATTCGGTGAATTTCAACGATTTGTTCCCCGCAATGCTTGCCGACTGCAAGGTAGGAGAACACGTATATCTTATGCCGCGCGACTGCGACCGACTCGTAATGTATTACAACAAAGATTACACTTCGGCAAAGGGCATAACGATACGTGAGGACAGAGCGTACACCAAAACCGAGTTTTTGGAACTTTTGCCCAAACTTACGGGACTCAAAAACGGCAGCACCGACGTAGTCGCGCTCGACGCGTTTTGGAATTGGGAATCGCTTTTGTGGCCGCTCGTTCACGCATACGGCGGAAGTGTGGTAAAGCAGGAAGGCGGTAAAACGGTGAGTGCGCTCGATAGCGACGAAGTGTTCAATGCGTACAGATTCGTTAAAGAACTCAACATAAAAGGCTATACGACTCCCGTAGGCGGCACGGGCAACTATTGGCTGTTCAAAAACAATCAGGCGGTGCTTTTGTTCGGAGTGCGCGCAACACTGAGCGAGCTTGTGGAAAACGTGCCGAACTTGGGAGTAGCTCCCATGCCTAACCTTGCGGGCGATACCGACGACACTTACTTTGTAGGCTCCGGTTGCAGCGGCTATGCAATGTACAGACACACCTCAAACGCAACTGCGGCTTGGCTGTTTTTAAAATACGTTGTAAGCGAAGAAGGGCAAAACGCCATAACTTCTACCGGCAACAGCATACCCGTTCTTACAAAGCTATTCGAAGACGAAAGCGCGGCATGGCGCACCATGCAACTCGGCAATAACACCGACTTCAACCACGCGGCGTTCGTTTACAAGCCCGAGGCGTCGCTTACCGCGCAAATGGGTTACAGAAATCTGATTCAACCCACAAAGGCTATTTCGGAAGTTTCCAAGTCGTTTTTGGAGAGTATCGAAAAAGCGGTAAATCAGACCGATGCGGATATTTATCTCGATTCGAGAAAGGGAATAAGGCGTTACCTTACGTCGTATGGCAACGATATAAACAACGCGATTAAAATAGCTTCGGAAAGTTGACGCATGAATAAACCTCTTAATGTTTTATCGGGCGGCGTCGGCGGCGCAAATCCGTCGGCACTGCCACTGTTTAAGCGCAGGCGTTTCAGCAAGCGCATGGTTAAAACGAGCTTGCAATGTTGGGTGTTTTTAATACCCGTAACTGTGGGCATGGTAGTGTTTGCCGCGCTCCCGATTTTAATGTCGCTGTTTTTCAGTTTTACCAATTACAACGGCGCGTATATTTCTCAGCTCGGATTGTTTAACTATGCGCGGCTGTTCGATTTGTCCGCCGTCGCAGGCACAAGATTTTTCAATTCAATGCGCGTAACTTTTGTTTACGTTATTTGCAACATGATTTTTTGCACCGTTCTCGGGTACGCGCTTGCTTTGTTTTTACACCGTAAAATGCGCGGCATAGGAGTCGTAAGACTGCTGTTTTATCTGCCGTGCCTTATTCCCGGTTTTATTTCAGGCTTTATTTACACGGCTATGTACCGTTACAGCATAGCCGAGGGCGGCTCTACGGGACTGTTTAATACGTGGCTTATGAGTTTGGGGCTTCCGCAAATGACGTTCTTTGCCGAAAAGAGCACGGCAATAGCAACGCTCATATCCACAAGCATATTCACTTTGGGCGGCGGCATGATTATGTTGCTTGCGGCTTTCGAGAATATTTCTCCCACGCTTTACGAGGCGGCAAAGCTCGACGGAGCGGGATATTTCCGTCAGCTGTTTCATATTACGATTCCGCTTTCTACGCCCATTGTGTTTTATAATCTCGTAACTTCTCTGATTGCGGGACTGCAAACCTTCGGCACTTATGCGGCATACGGAACGGGTCCCGAAGAAGAATTTAACTTTATGGCTGTGGAAATCTACCGAATGGCGTTCAACTTTCATAACTACGGACTTGCGTGCGCCGAAGCGTATTTGCTGTTCGTTATTATAGGTTTGCTTTCGGTGGTTATGTTCAAGTTCAGCGGGTGGGTGCATTATGCCGACGATTGATATGATTAAATCTTCCGATACGATGCTTTTGTCGGCTAAACACAGAAAAGCAAAGCTTGTGCGCGATTACGTTGTAAAATACGCGGTTGCGGCGGTTTTGCTGTGCGTTGTGCTTTTGCCCGTGGTTTTTATGCTTTGCCGCAGTGTTATGACGTACGAGGAAGCAAGCGGAATAACAATGCACCTGTTTCCGCGCACGTTCGATTTAAGCAACTACAAAATTATTCTCGATTATTTGAAACAGCTCGGAAACACGCTTTTGGTTGTTGCGATAAATGCGTTTTTTATTCCCTTTACTGCTTGCCTTACCGCGTTTCCGTTTGCCCGTGCGAAATTCATAGGCAAAAAGGCGGCGTTTGCAGTAATACTCTCTACGGTAATGGTTCCGAGCAGCGTACTTCTTATACCCACTTACACCATGTATGCAACCGTAGGAATTACGGGGAAACTCGTTTCGCTGTGGATTCAGGCGTTTTTCGGCGGCGGCGCGCTCAACATATTTTTGGTTATACAGTTTATGCGCACTTTGCCCAAAGAACTCGACGAAGCCGCACTTATCGACGGCGCAAACCTTTTCAGAATATTTTTCAAAATAATTTTCCCGCTTGTGTTTAACGTGTTTTTATATATCTGCATTAACACGGTTATCGCGCTGTGGATGGACTTTCAGGGTCCGCTCATTTACCTCGGCACAGGCAACGAAAGCAGTTTTACGCTCGCGCTCAAATTCTATATCGATTACACAAACGACAGCTATCTTTCCGACCATTACAACGTGATGATGGCTATGGTAGTATGTATGTCGCTTCCGCCCGTTGTTATATTCCTTATCTTCCAAAAGCGTATGATAGGCGGCATTAAAATCGGCGGATTAAAAGACTGACGCGTTTTATATACTCACCGCTTAGGCAAAGGAGATTTTACCGATGAAATCGCTAAAAAGATTTTTTTGTATGTTAATGGCGGCTGTGCTCGGCATGGGTTTTTCGGCTTGCGGCGGCAGCGGCGACGGCAACGCGACAAATACTACGCGCCCCGAAAATTACGTTATGACGCAAGCGGAAACGGTAAACAGTCTGTCTGCAACCGACGCATACGGGCGTTCGTTCTCTCCCGTAGACGCCATGAATCCCGACAAAAAGGTTGGAATATTTTACTTTGTTTGGATGGGGAACCACGGCAGTGCGTCGGTGGATAACTCGAAAACCGATTTAAGCGTGCTTCAAGGCTCGACCGATATTAACGTGCACCACTATTGGGGCGAACCGCTTTACGGCTATTACCACTCGGAAGACCCGTGGGTTATATACCGCCACATAGAGCTGTTTATAATGGCGGGCATAGATTATATTTGCGTCGATACTACAAACGGCGTTTATTGGAACGCAAGTCAGGATTACCGCACGGCTATAACCAATCTTTTGGAAGCGTTGCTTGTTTTTATGCAACAGGGTTTTGATGTCCCGAAGGTCATGTTTTACACCAACACCGATTCGGGCAGTAACGTAAAATTTTTGTACGACAATTATTACGATTCGGTTTCAAAGCCGCGCCTTGCCCGCTATGCTCCGCTGTGGTTTACTTACGGCGATACAAACAACAAGAACTCAGCAGGCAAGCCGTGGATAGTCGCCAACGACGAATATCTTAAACTGTCGCAGGAAATACAGGACTTCTTTTATCGCAAAGAGTCGCAGTGGCCCAACGAATACGATTCGAGCGGCAATATAATAAACAAAGAAAACGGCTTTCCGTGGATGTGTTGGGAGCCGAGCGGCAGACAGTACAATCACGATGGAATAATGTCGGTGTCGATTGCTCAGCATCCTTCGGGCGCGTTTTCCGATTCGGTATTTTTGGGATACAAAGACGTAAACCGCGGCAGAGGCTTTTCTCTTTTGGATTTCGCCAATCTCGACGAGCGGGTCAATAAAGGTTCTAACTTTCAGGAAGAATGGGACTACGCCGTTATGCAGGGCGACAAGGTGAACAATATTTTCATAACGGGTTGGAACGAATGGGTGGCACAGAAACAGCCGTCTAATAGCAGTTCGGGCGGCATGAGTTATTTCGTAGACTGTTTCAATCTCGAATTTTCGCGTGACGCCGAAATGATGGCGGGCGGCTACGGCGATGCGTTTTATTTGCAAATGTGCGACAACATCCGCAGGTTCAAAGGCGCAAGCGCGAAACGCGTTAATCCGTTTTCGACTGCGATAGACATTAACGGCGACGAAAAGCAGTGGGAGGGCACTCTCGGATTTTTGGATATTACGGGCGATACTTTGGAGCGCAACTATAAGAGCGCGAATTTTTCTCTGCCCGCATACACCGACAACTCGGGACGCAACGACATAGAGTCGGTTCGGTTTACCTACGACAACGAAAACGTATACTTTTTAATTGCATGCAAACGTAATGTCAAGGCTTACGAGAGCGGCGAAAATTGGATGAATATTCTGCTTTCGGTAGACGGCACGCAAGGCGAATCGTGGGAAAATTACCACTATGTTATAAACCGCGCCGTAAACGGCGGAACTTCGAGCGTAGAGCGTTTTTCTTCCGACGGTACGGGTACCGTTATAGGAAGCGCGCAGATAGCCGTAAACGGCGATAAGCTTGCCGTGTCGGTGCCCCGTTCGGCAATAGGTCTCGGCGGCAAAACCTTTAAGTTCGGTTTCAAGGTTGCCGATAACGTGACGAATTACACTGATATTTCCGACTACTACGTAACGGGCGACAGCGCGCCCATGGGCAGACTCAACTATACCGTTAAGGTAGGATAATGTTATGAATAACAAAGCGGCGGTGCGAACAAAAATCGCACCGCCGCTTTTTATATGCGTGTTACGGATTTTATTTAAGACTTTTGATTGCCGCGAGTAATTCGCGCGGATTGTCTATTATTATATCGGCTTTCATTTCTTCGAGCAGTGCGCGCTCGCGAAATCCCCAACTTACCGCTATTATGGGAAGTCCGCTGTTTCGCGCCGTTAAAATGTCTATGTTGCTGTCGCCTACGTATACGGCGTTTTTCTTTTCCGACTTCAATTTATTTAAAGCGTACTCAACCATATCGGGCGCGGGTTTTTTGTTTATTCCCGACTGTTCTCCTACGGCAAGACCTATTTGCGGAAACAGCGTGTCGCGCAGTTGTTCCACCGCTTTGTTGTATTTGTTCGAAACTATCGCCGTTTTGTAAACGGGGCACACGGAATCGAGCATTTCGGGTATGCCGTCGTACGGGCGCGTCTTGTTCTCTTTGTTTTTGTCGTAGTGCTTTTCGAAAACCGCAAGAACTTCGTCGGTTTTTTCTTTTGCTCGGGCGGGCAGAGCGCGGTTTACAAGCAAACGCACTCCTTCGCCCACAAAACCGCGCACTTCGTCGAGTGTGCGCTCGGGGTAGCCGAACTCCGCAAGCGCGAAATTAACGCTGTCGCAAAGGTCGTCGAGCGTGTTTAAAAGAGTGCCGTCCAAATCGAAAAGTATGGTGTTTATCATGATTTTATTATACTTGCGGGCGTCGGATTTGTCAACTTCAAAATCGCATTATAAAGAACGGCTTGCGCAATCTCGGCATATATTAAAAGAGCGGCTTTATTGCGTCGGATATTAAAAACCGAAGTCGGACGAAAACAAGTTGCGTAAAAAATTAAGGTCGGTCGTTGAAAAATGAAAATATACGTGTATGCGATTTGCAAAAACGAGAGCAAGTTTGCCGCAAGGTTTATGAAGTCGGTATCTGACGCCGACGGCGTGTTCGTTATGGATACGGGTTCGACGGACGATTCCGTTAAGGTTTTGAAAAAGCTCGGCGCGACGGTAAACACGCAGGTTATAAACCCGTTTCGTTTCGATACGGCGCGGAATCTCGGCTTGAATTACGTGCCCGACGACGGGGATTTGTATTTTTGCCTCGACCTTGACGAAGTTGCCGAAACTGGGTGGCGCAAGCGTTTGGAGAACGCCGCCGAAAAAGCTCCCGAAGCGACTCGTTTTATGTACAGATACGTGTGGAGCAAAAATCCCGACGGAAGCGACGGCGTGGTTTTTTGGGCGGATAAAATACACAAAAAAGGCTACAAATGGAAGGGCGCGGTGCACGAGGTGCTTGTGCCCGACTACGGAATAAACGTGCAGTCGGCTTACGCCTACGGCATGCAGGTTACGCATTATCCCGACAGCGCAAAGTCGCGCTCGTCGTATTTGCCTTTGCTTGAAATCGCCGCTCGCGAAAATCCCGACGACGACCGCACTTCGCACTATCTCGGACGCGAATACATGTTTGCGGGTTTATATAAAGAGGCCATAAGCGAGCTTATGCGTCATTTAAGCTTAAAGTCGGCAACGTGGAACGACGAGCGCGCCGCCTCCATGCGGTATATTTCAAAGTGTTACGCGCGCATGGGGAATAAAAACGAGGCGATTTCTTGGGCGCTGAGAGCGGTGGCGGAATCGCCCGATACGCGCGAGCCGTATTTACAGCTTGCCCGTGCCTTTTACGATACCGCGAATTATGCGGGAGTGATGTATGCGGCAAGCACGGGACTTAAAATAACCGAGCGAAAACTCAGCTATATAACCGAACCCGACGCATGGGGCGCGCCGCTTCACGACCTTCTCAGCATTGCGTACTATCAGTTCGGACAGTTCAAAAAGGCATCTTCCGAGGCTCGAATCGCGCTTTCGTTCGGTGACGACGCTCGCATACAAAGCAATCTGAAAATGTTCGACGAGGCGCAACGATAGTCCCCCTATAAATTGTAAGCGCAAAAAAACAGCGGCATGTTCGTCGAGATAATAAAAAAGGGCGAAGCGGTTTGAAATTCCGCCTCGCCTTTTAAAGTTTTTGCGTGTTTTTTTGTTTAAAAAAAGTTATACGTTTTTCAGTCTTTTACATAAGTCAGGCACACTACTTCGCCCGCGCCTTGACCCATAACGGTTATGCCGTTGCTTATGCAACGGTTGTCTTTGTTGAATATACACTTTGCGTTGCATGTAACGGCGGTGTCTACGCTGTAATTCGCGGGAATAAAGTCGTCGGCGGCTTCGAAAAGCGAGGTGCGTTTTTTCTCGTCGGGTGAGTAGGTAAGGCAATCGGTTTGAGTGCTTACGTCTATGCTTTTACTGCAACAGCAGTAGCCTTTGTTGTACTTACATTCTTTGAGTCCGCATTTAATGTCTTTCATAAATCATACTCCTTTAATTTAATCGTCAAGCTTAGTGTTGCCATACGAGCGTTAAGATATTCGCTAAATGCGCAATTATCTTGACAATGCCTACTCGGTTGGTATACAATTAAACGGGATTGGATAATCCTTCGGGAGAGTGGCACAGTGGCAAAAAAATACGTGCATTTAACGCTCGGCTTGATTTTGCCGTTGCTTATTACGGTAAACGTATTTTCTCCCGCGCTCTCCGTATTAACCGTTCCCGTTATGTGCGTGGCGGCTTACTATCTCGGTGTTTGCGTTAAGCCGTGGCTTATTCCGCTGTTCGCGCTTTTAAACTTTGTTTCGTCTGCTCTAATAAGCGGATTCGGTCTGTTTTCGGCAGGCGGAAGCGTTGTAATGCTTGCGCTCACCGTCCCCGCGATTGTAAGACGAAGGCTCACCGTATGGTGGGAGATTGCTCTTTGCGCGGCGGTTTGTTTGATTGCCGTGTGTGCGTCGGTGTTTGTTTGGGCGTTGTGCGAGGGACTCGGTGCGAGCGACTGCATAGCGGGCGCGTACGAAAAGCTTTCGTCCGACCCGATAGTTTACGCGCTAAGCAAAAGACATTACTCCGCGCTTACGGAATCGGAACTCGGGCATATAAAGCTGTCGGAGTACGACGAGCTGTACACGTCGGAAATTATGCGGGAGTACGGCAAGCACCTGTTTTCCGAGTTAGAGGGCAACACGCTTTGGTACTTGACGGGTTACGGAGTGTTTGCGGGCGGAGTTGCCGCAACGGGCGCGAAAGCTTTCGGCGAAAGCATGAACGAGGTTTTCTTAAATCCGAGCGACACCGAAAAAGGCATCTGCGGTCAAACGCAGATAAAAGACTTGCGGCTCGGCAAAACATATCTTTTGGGAGCGGTGCTGCCCGCGCTTTTATTCGCGTTTTTGGCGTTTTACGACCCCATGCGCGAAGTGGTGCGCACAGTCGTAAACGTAATGATAACTTTGCCGACGACGCTTTGCGGAATTACGCTGTTATACCATTCGGCACTGCGGTTCGGCGGCAAGGCGAAGATTGCGGCACTTGCGGTGTTTTGGCTCATAATAACGGCGTCGGCGGTTTTTTACGAGTGGGGCATGATTATAATAGGATTCATAGGACTTTCAGACGCAGTAATAAACATAAGGCGTTGCTTGGATTGGGCACTGAGCGAAAAATAAACGAGAGGTGAATATATATGAAAGTAATACTTAAAGCCGATGTTAAAGGGCAAGGCAAAAAGGGCGAAATTATAAACGTATCCGACGGTTATGCCCGCAACTTTTTATTTAAAAACAATCTTGCCGCCGAGGCTACCGCATCTACATTAAACAGCGCGCGTATTTCGGCGGAAGCGGCAGAACATCGCAAGGCGGTTGAAAAAGCCGCCGCGCAGGAACTCAAAAAGAAGCTCGACTCCGAAACTGTTACCGTAAAAATAAAGGTGGGCGAATCGGGAAAGCTGTTCGGCGCGCTAAACACGCAGAACATTGCCGACGCGCTGAGCGCAAAGGGTTACGAAGTCGACAAGAAAAAGATAGTAATAGCCGAGCCCATAAAAGCACTCGGGCGTTATTCCGTTACCGTTAAATGCTACGCCGAGATTTCGGCAAAGCTCACGGTTATTGTGGAAGCGCAATAATTTTACTAATACGGTAAAAGCAGGCGCACATTAAATAAAAATCAATTTTAAGGAGCAAGTATAAACATATGACAAGCAAAAACACGCAGTATAATCTTAACAAAAATCTTGCGCAAATGCTTAAAGGCGGAGTTATAATGGACGTAACCACCCCCGAACAAGCCGAAATCGCGCAAAAAGCGGGCGCATGCGCCGTTATGGCGTTGGAGCGAATCCCCGCCGATATTCGCGCGGCGGGCGGCGTTTCGCGCATGAGCGACCCCAAAATGATTAAGGGGATTCAGCGCGCGGTGAGTATTCCCGTAATGGCGAAATGCCGCATAGGGCACTTTGCCGAGGCGCAGATTTTGCAGGCTATCGGAATCGATTATATCGACGAGAGCGAAGTGCTTTCGCCCGCCGACGACGTTTATCACGTTGACAAAACAAAATTCAAAGTGCCGTTTGTGTGCGGCGCAAAAGATTTGGGCGAGGCATTGCGCAGAATCCAAGAAGGCGCGTCTATGATTCGCACGAAGGGCGAACCGGGAACGGGCGACGTTGTGCAAGCCGTACGCCATATGCGCATGATGCAGTCGGAAATACGCAGAATTTCGTCTATGAGCGGCGATGAACTGTACGAGGCGGCAAAGCAGTTGCAAGTTCCTTACGAGCTTATAAAGTACGTAGCCGAAAACAAAAAACTTCCCGTTGTAAACTTTGCGGCGGGCGGCGTGGCTACTCCCGCCGACGCGGCTTTAATGATGCAACTCGGCGCCGAGGGCGTGTTCGTAGGCTCGGGCATATTCAAGTCGGGTAATCCCGCCAAGCGTGCGGCGGCAATCGTAAAGGCGGTTACAAATTACAACAACCCCGAAATTCTCGCAGAACTCAGCGAAGATTTGGGTGAAGCAATGGTTGGTATAAACGAGCAGGAAATCGCCCTTTTGATGGCGGAAAGAGGTAAATAAATTGCGTATAGGCGTACTTGCCTTGCAGGGCGCGTTTATCGAGCACGAGCGCATTTTGTCGAATTTGGGAGCGGAAAGTTTCGAGATTCGGCAAAAGAGCGATTTTGCCGATATGGACGGACTTATTATCCCCGGCGGCGAAAGCACCGTAATGGGAAAACTAATGCGCGAACTCGGTATGTTCGATTGCGTTAAAAAAGCGTTAGAGGGCGGATTGCCGGTTTTCGGCACTTGCGCGGGACTGATTTTGCTTGCAAAAGAGATAGAGGGCGAAAGTCCTCACCTTGCCTTAATGGATATAAAAGTGCGGCGCAACGCCTATGGGCGGCAAATCGACAGTTTTTTAAGCCGCGCGGTAATCGAAGAATTTTCGGACAAGCCGATGGAACTTGTTTTTATCCGCGCTCCGTGGATAGAAAAAGTTTACGGAAAGGCAAAAGTCCTGTGCGAGCTCGACGGACACATAGTCGCGGCAAGGCAGGACAATATGCTCGTAACGAGTTTTCACCCCGAACTGACCGATAACCATTCGGTGCATAAATATTTTCTGAATATGATTCGCGGCAAAGCGTAGCGGGCGGATTTGATGTTCCCGCCGCGTTTGCGGCGGCTTGCGTAATTATAATTTTGATTGCGGCAGAACGCAAAAAAGGCTCAAAGGAGCGGATATGAACGACGGATTTTTACGGGTAGCTGTGGCGAATCCCGAAATTAAGGTTGCCGACACCGACTTTAACGCGGACGCAATAATAGCGGCGGCAAAAAAGGCGGCGGCAAAAAAGGCGGAGTTGCTTGTATTTCCCGAACTTTCGGTAACGGGATACACTTGCGCCGACCTCTTTTTTCAGTCTACGCTTATAGAGGGAGCGGAAAACGCGCTTAAAAAGATAGTCGAAAAAACCGCCGAAACGAATATGCTTATCTGCGTAGGACTTCCCGTAAGGCACGAGGGCAAGCTGTATAATGCGTGCGCCGTGCTTTCGGGCGGCAGAATTTTGGGCATCGTACCCAAAAAAAACTATCCCGAATACGGTGAGTTTAACGAGCTGAGATATTTTACGCAAGCAAATAAGCTGCACATGATTAAGCTTGCCGAGCAAATCGTTCCCATGGATAACATGCTTTTCGTTACCGACGAGGGCGTTACAATCGGCGTTGAAATCTGCGAGGATTTGTGGGCGTCGGTGCCTCCGTCGTCCGACTGTGCCGCGCTTGTCACGGTTAATTTGTCGGCATCGAGCGAAACCGCGGGCAAGGCGGAAAAACGGCGCACGCTTGTCAAGTCGCAGTCGCTTCGTACTTGTTCGGCTTATGTTTACGCCGATGCGGGACGCGGCGAAAGCACTACCGATTTGGTGTTTTCCGGTCACGGAATTATCGCCGAAAAGGGCGCGATACTTGCCGAAAACAAACCTTTCGAGGACAATCTTTTAACGGTGTGCGATATCGACGTTGATTTTCTCATACACGAGCGGATTAAAAACAATACCGTTAAGCCGAACGACGAAAACCGCACCGCCGTGAGTTTTACTCTTAAAAAGCGTACCGATAATCTTATTCGCCCCGTAAGCCGCTTGCCGTTTGTGCCGAGCGGGGCCGAGCGCGACGGGCGAGCCGAGCTTATACTTAACATACAAGCCGAGGGACTTCGCAAACGCCTTGTGCATACGGGGGCGAAAAAACTCGTGCTCGGGGTGTCGGGCGGACTCGACAGCGCGCTTGCGCTTTTGGTGTGCTTGCGCGCGCTTAAAGCGGCAAACAGAAAACCGAACGACCTTGTGGCAATATCCATGCCGGGGTTCGGCACAAGCGAGCAGACCGCGCAAAACGCGCTTAGTCTTGCCAAAGAGAGCAATTCCGATTACAGAATAATAGATATTAAACCGAGCGTAACACGGCATCTTAAAGATATAGGACACGATTTGTCGGTAACCGATACGGCTTACGAAAACGCGCAGGCACGCATGCGCACAATGATTCTTATGGACATAGCCAACCGCGAGGGAGGAATAGCCGTTGGCACGGGAGATTTATCCGAGGCGGCACTCGGTTGGTGTACGTATAACGGCGACCACATGAGCATGTACGGCGTAAACGCGTCCGTGCCGAAAACTCTCGTTAAGTTTTTGGTTGACTACGAGGCAAAACGCATAGGCGGCAAAACCGCCGACGCGCTTATCGGAATTTTAAATACCGAGATAAGTCCCGAGCTTTTGCCCGCCGACGGCGGAAAAATTTCGCAGAAAACCGAGGATATTATAGGCTCGTTCGAGCTTAACGACTTTTTCCTTTTTTACGCGGTGCGTTGCGGCTGTTCGCCTCGGAAAACGCTTTTGTATGCGGCGGCGGCGTTCGGCGGTAAGCCGCACGATTATTCGGACGCGCTCGTAAAATTTTATAAAAGGTTTTTCGCTTCGCAGTTCAAACGCTCTTGCTGCCCCGACGGCGCAAAAGCGGGATTTTCGTTCTCGCCGCGCGGGGATTGGCGCATGCCGAGCGATGCGGCTGTAAAACTTTGGATTGATTGGGAGCAAAGCGGCATATAATAGCTGTATGTTCGGTTTTAAAAGCAAGAAAAAATCAAATGCGGGCAATACCGTTGCGCTGTGCCTCGGAGGCGGCGGCGCGCGCGGCTTTGCGCACATAGGCGCGATTAAGGCTTTTGAAGAAGCGGGTGTAAGCTTTAACACCGTTGTCGGTACAAGCGTGGGCAGTTTGGTGGGTGCGCTGTACTGCGCGGGAATCGACGCCGAAACAATGATTCGCTATGCCGACACCGTGCAAATGCGCGACGTGTACAACGGCATTGTCATAACGCCTAACGACCCGGCTAAAATAGGCAAGCTTGTATCTAATCTTATAGGTACTAAGGATATTGTAAATCTCGGCAAAAAATTCGTAGCGGTGGCAGTGGATTTGGTTACGGCGAAACAAACCGTGCTTACCGAAGGGAATGTTGCAAACGCGGTGTCTGCTTCGTGTGCCGTTCCCATACTTTATAAACCCGTGATTATGGGCGGCAAGCATTTGTGTGACGGCGGACTTATGAACAATATTCCCGCCGACGTATGCCGAATGGTAGGCGCGACGCACGTTGTAACGGTAGACGTAAATTCTTCTCGCGGGAGCGGGACTTCCGGCACGGGACTGTTCGATGTGATAAAAGCCACGCTCAGTATTACCATGGCCAATTCGTCGGTAGAAGGACTGAGATTGAGCGACGTTATAATAGCTCCCGACACAAGCAAGTTTTCGTCGATGAGCAAAAGCGGATATAAGGAAATGATAGAACTCGGATATAAAGCCGCAAAAGAAAAAATTTCCGAAATAAAAGCACTTATGTGATTTTCAATCGGTATTCCGAAAAGGAGTAAGAAATTATGGCAGAGGGTAAAAAGCAGACCGCAAAAGAGGCGAAGGCGGAACAAACAAGAAAAATTCTTATAATACGCATTGTCGTTGCCGCGATACTCATAGCCGCGCTTTTACTGTCTTTGATATGGACAAACAGCATTAACCGCGCTCTCGGACTCGTAAAAACGGTAGAGGACGATTACGACGGATATTCCACGGGCGATGTGCTCGACCTCGGCGGTGACCTTAACGTGCATTTCGTAGACGTGGGGCAAGGGGACGCATGTATTATAGAGCTTCCCGACGATAAAACCATGCTTATAGATGCGGGCGACACAAAGACCAAAAACATACAAAATCTGCTCGGGTACATAGAAGAAAACATAAACGACGACCAAGGGAACGATATTACTTATTTCGATTACGTGATTCTCACCCACCCCGACAGCGACCACTGCGGCGGCATGTACGACGTTTTGACAAAATATCCCGCAAAAACATTTTACCGTCCGAACGTGTATTCAACTTACACAAAAAACGGATTTACCGACCCCGACACAACAATCGACCGAACGAGCAAGAATAACATAAAAGACACCGCCGCTTACGGAAAGGCGATAGAGGCGGGTTACAACGTAACCAACATCAACGGGGTAGAATCCACCGTATACATAACCGACGCCGACAACGAAGAAATAAGTCTGATAAAGCCGGACGTATCCGACGACGACCCCGATTATTATACGTTTACCTTTTACGCGCCGATAGAATACTCATTTTCCGATTGGAACGACTATTCGCCGATAATGATTCTCGATTATCACGGGCGGCGTTTCATGTTTTCGGGAGATTCCGAAAAGGCGGGAGAAGCAAGCTTTGTGGCTAAGGCGCAAGCGGGCGAAGGTAAGTACTCCGTATTCGACGATAAGTTTACCGTAGACGTGTTCAAACTCGGGCATCACGGAAGCCGTACTTCGTCGGGCGAGGGACTACTGAATGTTATGACAACTCCTTCGAGCTGTCCCAACGTAATAGCGATTATATCGTGCGGAGAGGGCAACAGCTACGGTCACCCGCATAAGGAAGTGCTCGACAGACTGAAAGAGTTCGGATTTTCCGACGAAAACATTGTTCGCACCGACGTGAACGGCACAATAGCTATGTCGGTGCGTGGCGAGCTTGTGGGCGACGAGGGCAATCGGCACGTCGAGTACGTGCTGTATATGGGCGCGCAGACCGTGCGGCGAACCGAGGTTGCGATAGGTAACGACACGGTGCATTTAACGTGGACGGAAATTGTTGTGTTGGGAATAATAATAGTTATAGCCGTTATTATCGTTTATCCCGCGCTCAGCAAAAAGAACAAGAAAAAAGCGGTAAAAGCGGCTGAAAATTACGCTCGGGGGAAACGTAAATGAGCGAGCAGGTAAAACGGAAAAATCGGACTCTTTACGGGCGCGACACTTTTAATTTCAAAAAGTCGCCGGTGTTCGGCATAGCGGTGATAATTCTTTTTACTTTGGGAATCGTTTTACTTCCCGGAGAAAAACTCGGAGGCATTATGCTCGGCGGCAACGGCACTGCGGCGCAGAACCTCGGCAACGCGATTTTCCGCGCGGCGGGATTCGCGCTTTTGCTATTGCTTGCAATCGACATAGGCTACGATATATTTTCGTTTAAAGGGCGCGCTCTCGGCTTAATCCTTACTTTGCCGTTTATAATTGTGATTATAGACAACGCGCCGCTTGCGGGATTGGCGAACGGCGACGTTGTGATTTCGGCAAGCGCGGCAAATTATTTTTATTTTGCTTTGTATGTTTTGTTTGTCGGTTTGTTCGAAGAAATTGCGTTCAGAGGAATTATTTTTCCGCTTTTACTCGGCAAATTCAAAAACAACAAGCTCGGAATATTTGCCGCGGTTGCGGTTTCGTCGGTGCTGTTCGGTGCGATTCATTTAATCAATCTGCTTTCATCCGACCCCGCATCGGTAATAATGCAGGTAGGGTACAGCTGTCTTATAGGCGCAATGTGCGCAATGGCAATGCTTATGTGCCGCAATATATTCGTGTGCGCGTTACTGCACGCGGCTTTCGATTTTTGCGGACTGATTGCCGATAGCTTGGGCAACGGGCAAGTATGGAACGCCCTAAACATTACGCTTACGGCAGTCGTAGGAGTTCTTGCGGTTTTATACGGCGTGTATCTTATGCTTAGGCGCGTAAAACCCTCGGAAGTTGCGAAAATTTATTCCGACGGTATTATTACAACTTCGGAAGAATCTGATATAAAAACAAAAGAAAAGGAAAATGCTTAATACTATGAAAAAGAGATTTTATGTTCTTATAACGGCGGTTTGCGCCGTAATGACGTTTGTTCTGTTCGGCTGTGTTTCCGAAGCCGAAAAAACGGCGGCAGGGGATTATAAGCTGTCCGATATAGAGTTTTCGGTAACAATGGGCGCAATAGGCACCAACATGACTACCGACACTCTGAAAGGCTCGGAAATCGAATATCGGTTTTCCGAGGATTTCTGCGGCTTGGATACGGGCGAGTTGAAAAAGATATACAATGCGTACTTGGGTGCGACTATTGTTTTGAAAACAAACAAAAAAGCCGAGCTTAGTTACGGAGCAAGCCGCGAAAGTTTTAAGTGGAAAATAAAAAACGACTCGTACGTTATTGTAAGCGGGATTAAGCTTTCGGAAGTTTCCGACGGCGGCACGCCCGCAGACCGCACCGTAACAAGCGGCTACATTGCGGAAAACGGCGAACTGTGGTTTACTGTAACGAACGGTGCTTATACCGTAAAATATATATTTGTAAAAGAATAAAACGGTTAAAAAAACAAGCGCAACGGCGAGTTCCCGTTGCGCTTGTTTTGTTTTGAATAAATCGTAAAATACGTATGATTATTTTTTCAATTCTTCCATAAGTGCGTTGATTGCAACTTCGTACTGTTCTTCGGTAATTGCTTTTATCTCTCTGAGATGTTTAAGTTCGTTTATTCTTCCCTCTACGGAATTTTGATTTGCTTGCGCATCGACGGTCTGAGTCTGCGGCGCATTGCCGTTAGTCGAATTCGAAGTATCTTTTACGCAAATAGACGCTATTTCGAAACCTATGGGTATTAAGCACAAAATTCCGTAAACATATCCGCCACCTATAAATTCCAAAATGGTGATGATGCCAACAAGTACAATTACAGTAATTTTAAGTCCCAAAGCTTTGCTTTTGTTTCCCTTTGCCAACGTAATTGCGGATACTATTATTGTTCCTATGCAGAAAACGACCAAAAGTATCGTTATGGACTGAACAAGACGCATGCTTTGTATTGTAACAGCATCCATATCCATATCGCCTAAACCGGAGAACAACTGACCGAGCAAGACGAAAGCACCTATAAGCAAGATGCCCATGAGCACAATAGCGCAGACGTTAGCCACGATGTTAAAAATACGTTTCATTTTTCCCTTCCTTTTTTTGAATATTTTCTTAAATATAATTATATATGATTTTTTACGGTCTGTCAAGGGTTTATCGATTGAGCGTTGTTAAAACTCGGTTTTCACAAGCGAATACGAATCTCTGTATAAAGGACTTTCGCCGTTCACCCAACTGCCCGTTAAGTCGAAGTGGTCGGGACCTACCGCCTCGGGTTCGTCGGCGGGTGCAAAGTGGTGAGGACCCATAAGATTGCGCAGCGAAGTGGTAAGCGTTACTTTTACGGTGTTTTTACCCGCTTGCGCAATGTCGGAAATATCGGTTGCCGTATCGAATAAAAGCGACTTGACTTTGCCGTTTATCTCTACTTCGGCGGTTTGCCAACGCCCGCCTATTTCAAGCAGACAGCCGCCCTCGGGGCAGTTTATTTCGCTCTCTAACGTAATGCTTCCCGCGAAGGTGGGGTAGCCGTCCGTTATAAAGCTGTTTAAAGTCGGCTTGCGTTTATCTATAATAAAGTCGTCGCATATAACGGTGCGCTCCGACTGACCGTTTTTAAGATTCACGGGGTAAACGCCGAAATCGCCCGATAAATAAACGCTTTCGAGCGAGGTGTTGTAAACCATGCAGTTGCGCAAGCTTTCGGTTACGCCTTCGCCGAACAGTGCGTAATAAACGCTCTCGTTCTGATAGTAATCAAGAGTTATCTCTATTTCGTTTTTGCCTTGTTTTACAAGCTTCGCAATATCGAAAATCCAAACCATGGGTTCGTTTTCGAGAGTGCCTTTTTTTTGTACTTTTTCGCCGTTTACGCTAACCGATTTCGTATTCATGTCCTCGGCATACAGTTCGAGTTTTTCGGGAACGATATTTGCGGTAAATTCGTACTTTAATTTCAATTCGCCTTTGTAGCGTTTTTCGAGCAGACGCGAAAAGGTTTTTATAAGAGCCTCTTTTTCGCCGTAGCTTTCGCCTTCTAAGGCGCAATACGCTTTATCGAGCATAAGAGTATTTTCGGTTGAGCCTATAACGCGCTGAGTGCCGCGTAAGCTTATTACGGGCTTTTTGATTTCATTGACAGGCTTTTGAGAGCAGAGGAAAAGCACTTCGCTCTGACCCGCGCGCAACGTGCGAGTAAGCGGCAACGGGTCGCTCGGTTCCGCCGTGTCGAGGTCGAGCTTGCGCACGGAGATTGCGTTTTTTGCGGTGAGCGTGTATTGTTGCTCCTCGGCGGTGCTGTTTACCGTAAACACAAATTCGCCGTGTTTGCATTTAAACAATGCCGAGCGCAAATTCGGATTGTCTATTTTATAAGGCTGAGCCGCCGCTATGTCGTCGAGCGAACAGTTTGAATGTAAATCGCATACGTGTTTTTTGCCCTCGATATATTCGGGGCGTTTTCCCATAAACAAAAGCTTTCCGCCGTTTTCAGCGAATTTTTCTATCATTGCCGCCGTTTCGGTTGCCATTGTTTTAACCGACGGGATTATCAGATAATCGTATTCGCACTTTCCGCATACAAGCTTATTCTTTTTAACGCTTCCGTGTTTTTCGAGAAGGATTTCGTCTACATAGTGGTGCGGAATGTGTTTGCTTGCAAGCAGTTCGGTTTGCTCGTAAAAGTCGGCGTCGAGGTCGTGAAGGTTGAAGTACGCTTCTTCGCGCTTGTAGTCGAGATACGCGCTTGTAATGGGGTGCAAAACGGCTACGTTCACCGTTTCGTCGCTGTTGCCCATAAGCGCGCCGAGCCGCGTGTAGTGTTCGTTAAACTCTTTGAATTTAAGTTTAATCCACGGGTTTAACGGAGTGTAATGCTGAGGATAGTCGCGCTTGCGCTGTCCGTACTCGCTCGACGGGAACAGGTGGTGACACATTACGTTTACGCCGCCGAGATACTGATAATCGAGCAGACGTTTAAGTTCGCGCGGAGTTACGTCCCAACCGCAACACCCGAATGTTTCGGTGAGCACGCGCTTTTTATTAAGCTGAGCCGCAACGCTTCCCACTTGCTTAACGGCAATTTCGCCGCCTATACCGCGCCCGAGCCAATCGATTCCGGGGATATGCTCGTATTCGTAAAAGGGCATTAAGCCGGCACAGCACATCATTTGGTTTGCCAGCGATGTTTCTTCTATGTAATGTCCCGTAAGCGCGACGCCGTTTTCTTCGCAGAAGTCGAAAACTTTTTTTGCGAAATTCTTTAAAAACAGAGTGCGCATGCCGTGCCAATATTTATACCTGAAATCTTCGTAGCCTTCTTTTTCGGCAAAAAGCAGTCCCAAACCGTTTAAAATATCTTCGCCGTATTCCGATTTAAAATATTCGGCAATCATAGGCGTATATGCGGTCGCCCACCTGAAATATTGCGGTTCGTCGGTAAAAAATCCTTTAAGCTTTTTGCCGAAATCTTTGCCGTAACGCTTTTTGTATTCGCGGTGCGTAAGATTAAGAAACTTTTCGGTAACTTCGGGATTGAGCACGTCTACGGTCGAAACCGAAACATGGCAGTACACGTTCAGATATTTTTTGTCGCTTTCGGCTTTATCCGCGCGCAAAAGCGACTTCCCGCTTATGTCGTAGCTTACAAAAGACGCGGGGTCGTATTCGCCCGTTTTGTATGTAAGCGAGCGGTCGCGGTTGTTTTCGTCGGCAAGCAGTTTTCCGCCTACGAATCCGCTCGGCCAACCGTTTTCGTCGTACATGTATGCGTCCATGTCGAGTTCGGCGGCTTTGTTGCAACATGCGTCGCAACATTCCATCCACTCTTTACCCAAGTATTCGGTTATAAGTCCGCCGCGCGCGTGCATAAAAAAACCGCCCATGCCGCAGCCGTGCATCCACTCTATTTGTTCCGCAAGCCGTTTTTTATTCAGCTTGTCGTTCCAACTCCAAAAGGGGAGCGGACGGTAGGGGCGTAAAAATTCGGGCGATTTCAGTTCGGAAGTAATGTTATTCAGGTTTTTCATGTAAGTAATATTCCTTTTAAATATTCGGCTTGATTATCTCATAAAATCCAATAAAGGTCAAAGCGGATTTTGCGCTTAATGTATTATTTTTTGCTTTCCGCTATTTTCGCGCGCAGACTTGCGATTGCCGCCGTCATAACGGTTTTCGCACCGCCTACGTTTACTTCGTAAGATTTGCCCGACACGGTAAAAATTACGTTATTGACAGTGCTCGGAATCCATACGGGGGCTTCTTTGCCTTTCTTTCCGGAATCGAGCCGCAGGTCGTGTATTGTTTCGGTTGTGGAGCTGTTAAGCGCAACCGATGTTATATCTTTGTACATCATGCTCACCGAAAGCTCGTTGTTGTATCGGTCTGTCAGCGACATAGTGCGCGAGTAAATGTACATCATATCGGTCGAATACAGCAAAAACGTGGTGGTTATACGCGATGTGCGCGCCTTATCGTCGGCACCCATTCTTACGTATTCGGCGTCCGTAAATTCGGGCGTGCAAACTTTAAGCGGTTCTATAATCCAATTAGGTGGAGTGGTGAGCCCCAATGCCGCAAGTACGCCCTGACTCGTGATTTCGCCCGCGCGCTTGCTTACTAAGTCGTCGAACTGTTTATCGGATACGAGAGGAATTTTTCCCATTCTCAGACATCCTTTCTTTTTCTGCGTATTGAAAAAATAATTCAGTGCGAGTATTTCGTCATCGGTTTTTCCCTTTACCGCCTCGACGTATGCCTGTTTTCTCAATTCCTGTTCTTCTTTGTATTCTTTGTTCATAAAACGCCCCGTTAGTAGTTTATGTAAAAATTATATAACTTTTTTCCCGTTTCGTCAATTACAATTAAACAATGTGCCGTTTTATTAACGCTCGTGCTTTTTCGGTGTGCGCGTTTCGTAATATAAAAAGAAATCGCCCGCACGGCGATTGCTTTTATTGTATGTCAATGATGAATGATAAGTAGCGTATCGAAATGCCGAAAATGATAGCAGACAGACACAGGGATT
>CAMUAL010000024.1 GCA_947086925.1 uncultured Clostridia bacterium | reverse complement strand
TTGCCGTTTTCTTTGTATTTTATATTCATGCGGCGAGCCTGATAATCTTCGAAGTTGGAACAAGAAGAAATTTCCACATAGCGGTTGTAGCTTGGCATCCAAACTTCTATATCGTAGGTCTTTGCCGACGAAAAGCCCATGTCGCCCGTGCTTAAACAAACAACGCGGTAAGGCAATCCGAGTTTTTTCAAAATAAGCTCGGCTTCGGCGGTAAGACTTTCAAGTTCGTTATAGCTATCTTCCGGCTTACAGAACTTTACGAGTTCCACTTTGTTGAATTGGTGCTGACGAATCAGTCCGCGCGTATCTCTGCCCGCACTGCCCGCCTCCGAGCGGAAACATGCGGTGTAAGCGCAGTAGTAAAACGGAAGTTTATTACCTTCTAAAACTTCGCCGCGGTGCATGTTGGTTACGGGCACTTCGGCGGTGGGAACCAAAAAATAATTTGTGTTTTTAACGGCAAACGCGTCTTCTTCGAATTTGGGAAGCTGACCCGTTCCGTACATACTGTCGCGGTTTACCATAAACGGCGGGAAAATTTCGGTGTATCCGTTTTCGGTATGAGTGTTAAGCATAAAGTTTGTTATTGCACGCTCTAAACGCGCTCCCAAACCGCGGTAAACGGTAAAACGCGTTCCCGTGATTTTTGCGGCGCATACCGGGTCTAAAATTCCGAGGTTTGCGCCGATGTCCCAATGCGCAAGCGGCGTAAAATCGAATTTGCGGGGCGTGCCCACCTTGCGGATTTCTTTGTTAAACGTGTCGTCCGCGCCGAGCGGCACGCTCTTGTGCGGAATGTTGGGAATACTCATTACAGCAAGTTTAAGCTCGGATTCCACCGTTCCGAGTTCTTCGTCGAACTTTTTGATTTCCTCGTTGTCTTTCTTCATTGCCGCAATCAAATCGTCGGCGTTCTTCTTGTCTTTACGCAGTCGCGCTATTTCGTCGGATACGCGGTTGCGCTCGGCTTTCATAACCTCGACTTTACCTATTATTTCCTTTCGACGGTTGTTGAGCGTAATTACTTTGTCTACGTCGTACGTACCGCTACGAGTCGCCATTGCCTTTTTAACCGCATCCGCGTTTTCGGTAATGAACTTTATGTCTAACATGTCCGTGCCCTTCTTATAATATAATTTATTTTATTTCCATCAAGACAGTCTTTTAAACACCAAAACACCCGACTGCTCCATGAGTTTTATTGCCATCATGTTGTATAAATCGGCGTTGTGCGTAGGGCTGTCGTATGTTTCCACGGCGTCGGTCAAAACAACCACGTTGCCCGCACCGTTAAATTCCGAAATATACGCGCGTACCGACTGCGCAAGTTGCATTACGCAAATATCGGTACAAACGCCCGTTATAACTATGTTTTCGTAATCGAGCAAATTACTCTTTGCACCCAAAAGCTGAACGAATGCGTTTGTGGAATTCTTTTTAACTTCCACGCCGCCCAAACCTTTCAAATCGGAAATAAGTTCGCTTTCTTCCCCCACGCAGTGCTGAGGAAAATATGTAAATTCAGCCGAGTTTTCGCCGTGGCAATCTCTTATAAATACGCGGTCGGCGTCGGGCAAGATTTCGGCTATGCGCTTTATTTCCGGAACTATTGTTTTACAACGGTCGCTGGCAAGCGCGCCGAACTCGCAAAAGCCTTTTACCATGTCGACTATTACGAGCATAGTCTTTTTGCCTATAAGCGTTTTGCGCATAAGCGTCGGTTTGTTGTTCACCTCGACTTCCGCACATATCAGCGCACTGCCGAGTTGTCTGTCGTCAAAAGTAACTCTCATTTTTCTGTCAACCCGTAACCTATCCGAACGTAAAGTATAATAAAGAATAATTAAATTATACTATTTCCCGCATTAAAAAGCAACTGTTTAACAACAACGCATGTACTTTAATCCGACGTTTTTTTACAAAGATTTTCCTGCTTTTTTATTAAAATTATCATTGCCGCCAAATCGAGCGCACATGCAACCGCAAAAAATGCTACGCCCGCAATAACAAATCCGTAAATGCCTATGTGCGGCAGTAACAAGAAATTAAGCGATTCCTTTACCGCCGCGGCCACCAACAAATTGAGCGCGGCTACGTATGCCTTGCCGCCGCCTTGCAAAACCGCTCCCGCCGTTTGCATTACCGCCGCAAACGGAACCGAAACCGACGCTATTTCCAACAATCGCACGCACTCGTTTTCGGATACGCCCAACCCCGAGCCGTACAGTATTTTAAGAGCAAGCCGCGCGCCAAAAAACAGAGCCGCGAAAAACACCGCACCCGTAACCGCGGCACACACAACACACCGCACCGCGGGTTTACTTATGCTTTCGCCTCTGCTGACAAGACGCGATATTTTGGGCAGTAAAAATCCGCATATACCCACCGTGAAAACCGCAGGCAGATTTATAAGCGAATTTACGGGACCGGTAACGGTACCGTATGCCGCCTTTGCCGCCGCGGACTGCGCGCCCGATTTCACCAAAAGATTGACAACGGTAAAACTGTCGGCAACCTGACATAACGGCAAAACGGCTATTGCAAGAGTTATGGGAAGCGAAGCCTTAAACAACATAGCCGCCGCCGACTTTAATTTGCGCAACGCATTCAGTGCCGTCTGCCCTGCGATTTCCGCTCCTCCGCATGCGCAGTCGCCGCCGGCCGTGCCGAGCGTAGCCGCTTCCGATTCGGAAGGCGCGATTTCGGCTGAAATTTCGGTTAGCGTATCGCCTATTATAAACTCGGCTGTCTGCTCGTCGGTTTGTACGGAGGACTTCTCGGAAACGCCTTTTTTGTCACGCTCCGCACTTTCGGACGGATGTTTTCCGTAAACGCACAGATAATACAAAAGTGCCGCCGCCTCGCCCAAAGCAACGCCTGCCGAACACCCCGCAACCGCCGCCGTAACCGAATGTTTTACAAGCAAAAATGCAAGAGTAAGCCCCGATACGAGTTTAACCGCCTGTTCGGTAAGCTGACCTATTGCCGACGGCTTCATGTCGGATAATCCTTGAAAATACCCCCTTAAAACGGCGCAGACGCTCGATACGGGTACGCTCGATAAAAGTATCATAAGTGCAACCGCCGCCTCGGGCGCACCCGACGCCGCCGCAATAAACTTGCTTGAAACCGCCGCCGCAAGCGTTACGGGAACGGAGAAAATAAGCGCGGCTTTGGCAAATAAAGCGCACTGCGTCTTGTCTTCCGACGACGCCGTAATCTTACTTACGGCAGACGTAAGCCCGCCGCCCGTGAGCGTTACTATCAGTGCGTACGAAGGAAACACCGCCATGTAAATTCCCATGCCGTGCGCGCCTACCGCGCGTGTAAGCGGAATACGGTACACCGCGCCTAAAATCTTACTTACAAGTGCGGTGAGCGTAAGAAGTCCCGCCCCGCCCATTATTTTTATTGCCGCATGTTTGCTTTTCATAAGTACGCAATTAGTATGCGCACTTTGTATCAAAAACCGACGCAAGCAAGCAAAAAGACAAAAAGAAAAAGGACTTGAAAACAAATCCTTTTTCCGATTGATAAAATCGAGTCGGCGAAAATTACTTCTCGCTGATTGCGCCTACGGGGCATTGTCCTTCGCAAGCTCCGCAATCGATGCACTCGTCGGCGTTAATCTCGTAAGTATTCGCGCCTTCGCTGATTGCGCCTACGGGGCATTGTCCTTCACAGCTTCCGCATTTGATGCACTCATCGCTTATAACTCTGGGCATAGTCGGTACACTCCTTTACAATTTACTTTTATTACATACGATTATACCATACGATGCAAAATTTGTAAATCGATTTGACGACATTTTTACATATCCTCGCCCGAAAGTTTGCTTATGTCGTCGCTGTCGTCGTCGGGTTCTTCCTTTTGCGGCATGCCTTTTTGCTTGAATTTAAGTTCGGATACGTCGAAATCGGAAAAGCTTACCGAATCTTTATCTTTGTTTTCGGTTTTGACGCGAACCGTCTTTTTAAGTTGATTTATTCCGACAACCGTTCCCGTTTCGCCGTTGGGCGTTGTCACGGCATTTCCCATTTTGGGCATGATTTTATTGACTTCCGAGTAATAGTCGTTTTCGTAGGCAAGACAGCACATAAGTCTGCCGCACAGTCCGCTTATTTTGCCGGGGTTAAGCGAAAGTCCTTGCGTTTTTGCCATTTTTATGCTTACGTGCGAATATTCCGACATGTGGTCGCTGCAACAGCAAGCTCTGCCGCACGGAGCGATTCCGCCCATCATGCGACACTCGTCGCGCGCGCCTATCTGTTTAAGTTCTATGCGCGTGTGAAAAGCCGATGCCAAATCGCGCACGAGATTTCGGAAATCAACTCTGCCGTCGGCAGTGAAATAAACTATAAGCTTACTGCCGTCGAACGTGTATTCCGCTCCGACAAGTTTCATTTCGAGTCCGCTCGACCGAATCTTTTCGGCGATTTTGGGGTAAGCTTCCATGCGCTTGTTTTTTAAGTTCTCGTGCTTATCTTTATCCTCTTTTGTCGCCACGCGCACAACAGGCATTAAATTACCCACTATTTTATCGTCGGCAACGTCGTTAGGCGGCAGAACGACAGTGCCGTAGTCCTGACCGCGGCTTGTTTCCACTATAACGTCGTCGCCCGTTTTAACGTCGTTTTCTGCGGGTGAAAAATAATATACTTTGGGATTGAAGTCAAACTTGACTCCCACTATTTTCGGCATTTTGCTTTAACCTCCAAAATTGAAAATAACAGTTCGTCTGTTATGCTCGCCGCATTGCCGTACAAACGCAATCGGTCGCGCGCGCGGGTAATAAGCGGCATTATGCGCAAACATGTTCGGGTATCGAATTCGCGCGACAGCGTTATTATGTCGCTTACCGACGGTTTTAAAACCACTGCGTCGGCGCCCCATTCGTTAAACGCCGCAATATCGCGGAAAATGATTTCGAAATAGTCGAGAACCGTATCGAGCTTGTCTTTAAGTGCAATCATGCCGCTTGCCGACGGAAGAATCTGCGGCGAACGCTTTACTCCGAGCAAATAGTTCATTGCACACTCGTAAGCCTTGCGATTGGACGGGTCGGACGCCACCGTAAAAGCCGTGCCTATGTTTCCGTGAGATACCGCCGTCGCAAACACCGCCGACACGTAATCCACGCCCGACTCGACGAGCGTTTGCTCTATTTTATCGAGCGGAAATTCTTCGAGCCGCACCGTAGAACACCGCGACGACACCGTAGGCAACAAGTCCGCCCCCGCCGAAAATATTATGAATCTTGCCGACTCGGGCGGTTCTTCGAGCGTTTTAAGAAGTTTATTCTGAACCGCCTCGCTTATGGGCTCGGTTGGCGAAATTATATAATATTTGGTGCTCAGTTCGGTGGGAGTAAGATACGCGGAATCGGTTATGTAGCTTGCCTCCTCTACGTCCATTTTTCCGTTTTTGCCTTCGCGCGGGAGTCGCACGATATCAACATAGCCGCCGTCGGCAATGCGACCGAGTTCGAACTCTTTCAGCTCTCCGTGCTCGGCAAAGCATATAAACATTGCCGCAAGAGTGCTCAGCGCGTCGGTGTCGGACGAGCGGAAAATATACGCGTGTTTGCACAAACCGCGACGGCAATCGTCGCACAGCTCGCCGAAAGCATGCGACGATTCTATGAGTTGTTTGTAGCGTAATACCGACAATCGCTTGCTCCTTTTACAACACTCCGCGCTCTTTCAACGCGGCTACTATAAGCTCGTGCGTTTCGTACTTTGTTCCTTCCGCTTTAAACGATAAAAAGCGTTCGGGATTGGCTTTTTCTATCTCTTTGAATCCGTTGTAAACTCTGCGATGAAAGTCAAATTCTTCCATTTCCAACCTGTCGTTTTTTTCCGCTCCGCCTTTGCGCTTAAAACCTTTGTCGGGCGGAACGTCCATAAATACGGTGTAGTCTATTTTTACGTCGCCCATTGCCGCGGCATTGAGCATATTTACGGTGTCGATACTTATGCCGCGCGCATACCCCTGATAAGCCGCGGTGGAATCGCAGTAGCGGTCGCAAAACACAACCGCACCGCTCGATAATGCGGGTTTTATAACGGTTTGCGTGTGCTGACTGCGAGCCGCGCAGTACAGCATAAGCTCGGTCATATCGCTCATGCCGCAGTTGTCGGGATTTAAAATAACGTCGCGGATTTTCTCGCTTATTTCGCAGCCGCCGGGCTCGCGCGTAAATACGGCATTTATATTGTGCGCCATACAATACTCTTTGAGAAGCTGTAACTGCGTGCTTTTGCCTACGCCCTCGCACCCCTCCAACGTAATGAATTTTCCTTTATGTTTGTTTTCCATTTTATCCTGCCGTTATATATCCGTACAATGCGTCGAGCTTTTCGCCGTTGTCATACGGCGTTAAAATAAACACCGTATACTCTCCTATCGCCGCCTCGGGCATTATTCCCGCACTTACGAATCCGTAAAACAATTCCTTGCCCGTTTTATTCTTTTTTCTTACGCATATTCGCGTATAGTCAGTGCCGTTTATGCAGTCGGCGTGCTCATGCACCCGCCGCGAGAATTTTTTAAGCCGTGCGTACTCTGCCTTATTCCCGCTTGCTTCGTACACCGATTCTTCGAGCCTTGCAAGCATGACATAGTTGGGACTTGTAGTGCCGAGTAACTTCAACGACTCGTCCGTTTTTTGCAAAATATCCGAATCGTTTACCGACGTAAGCGCGGATTGAGTATACGCGCCGAGAGTTTTGTGCGCGCTCATATTGCAAGCGTCGGCACGGGATTCGAACGAAAAATCTCTTAACCCCGCAAACGCAAAATGCGCTCCGTGCGCCGAATCGACTATAAGCTTTACACAGCGGCTACCGCACAGTTCGGCAATGCGCACGTCAGCAGTACGACCGAAATAATCGGGAGAAGTTATAAAGAGCGCCTTAGCGTCTTTGTGTTTGTTTAATGCGCACTCCGCCTCGGAAAGAGTAATCGGAGCGGGCAGATAATCGCAAGAACAGTTGTAAATAAGTCCGTCCGATTCATTATTTCCGTTAGCGCACACCGCCCGAATTTCCCACAAGGCGCACCCCTCGGTAAACGCGCGATGTACGCCGCTTGCATACAGAACCTTTTGCCCTTTAAAAGCGTAAAGCGCGGCTTTTATTCCCATGCTCGACCCGCCCGTAAGAAAACGAATGTTTTTTGCGCCGTACAGTTCAGCCACCGCTTTTTCGGCGTTTGTTATGCTGTCGGCGGGAAAAATTTCGCCGTGCACTCCGAGCTCGGTTATATCCGACGCGCATAAATCGCCTTTATGCCCCGGAGTATGAAATCCCGCTTTTCGGGAATTTACGTATTCGTTGATTCGGGCGGTTATAAATCCCGTATTCCGAACGCCGCTCATAATCAAACAAGATACTCCAAAAAGCGGTTTACGGCATAAAGCGCCTGAGCATTTTCCGGTTTGGACTTGCCGAGTCCGAATGTGCCTATGCTCACGCTTCGGGGGTTTATTACAATGTAAAATTCGTCGTCGGGCAAGTTTTCTTCGCTCACGTCTTTAAAAGAATCTTTGTATTTATCCACGTTGCGCCAATCGGTCTGAAATATCGCGCCCGTGCCGCCGTTGCCGCCAGTACCGCCGAAATCGCTTATTTTAATTCCCATACGCTTGCCGCTTTCGGTGTAAAAATAATCGAAGTCGTCGATTACGCTGTTTAAAGTACTGCCCGAAGTCATGTTTTTGGGCAAAAGATAATCGTTTAAAAGCTCATCGGTGAGTTCCAAAAACATGTCCGTTGCTTGTAAAACGCTTTTGCCGAGTATAAGGACGTCGCTGCTGATAAGTCCGTGCGTTTGGTAAAGCGTGCCGTACTCGTCGTTAAGGGGGTCAACCGTTTCGAAATTTATTTCGCGCAGAACGTCATCGCCGTACTTGCCGCCGTGATTGTCGGCATAGTAAGTCGTTGACATTTCGTTTAAAATTCTTTCTTCGAAGTTGTTTTCCGCACTGTCGTAGCAAGATACGAAGAACGCCACGTTCTCGTAATCGCGCGTAGCGTTAATCTGCGAGAACGTGAACGCAAACAATACAATGCCGACTACGAGTATGATTAAATACTTGTACCAATCATACTCCAAGTGGTCGTTTATACGTTTTTTCGTTATCTTATTATCCATTTATAATCCGTTTAAGTTCAGGCGCGGGGTTTCATTGTGGGAAACAGAATTACGTCGCGTATCGACGCGCAATCGCAAAGCAACATAATCATGCGGTCGATTCCTATTCCGAGTCCGCCCGTAGGGGGCATTCCGTATTCGAGCGCGGTTACAAAGTCGTCGTCGTTCGGCTGAGCCTCCTCGTCGCCGCTTGCCTTCAAAGCCATTTGAGCGTTAAAGCGTTCTTTTTGGTCGATGGGGTCGTTAAGCTCGCTGTATGCGTTGCCCATTTCGCGTGCAAATATATAAAACTCGAAACGGTAAGTAAGACGCGGGTCGGAAGGTATTTTTTTGGCAAGAGGACTTACCTCTACCGGATAATCGGTTATGAATACGGGTTGAATAAGCTTGCATTCTACAAGTTGGTCGAATGTTTCGTACAGGCAATGTCCCCAACTCGATTTTTTGGGGTCGATTGTAACGCCCGCTTTTTTAGCCGCCGCAGCCGCCGTTTTATCGGTAAGCTTGTTAAAGTCAAGCCCCGTATACTTTTTAACCGCCTCTATCATGGTTAAGCGTTCCCAAGGCGCGGTTAAATCGATTTCCGTTCCCTGATACGTTATTTTGCCGCTTTTGCCAACGCTTGCCGCCGCCGCCGTAAATATGCTTTCGGTTAAGTTCATCATGTCGTTATAGTCGGCAAACGACTGATACAATTCCATCATGGTAAACTCGGGATTGTGCTTTATGTCCATTCCCTCGTTACGGAAATTTCGCCCTATTTCGTACACGCGGTCGAATCCGCCCACAATAAGTCGCTTTAAATAAAGCTCGGGCGCGATACGCATGTACATATCTATGTTAAGGGTGTTATGGTGCGTTATAAACGGACGCGCCGACGCGCCGCCCGCAATGGTGTTGAGTATGGGGGTTTCAACCTCGGTAAAGCCGCGCTCGTTTAACGTGTTTCGTATTGCCGCTATTATTTTACTGCGGCTTTCGAACACCTCTTTAACCTCGGGATTTACTATTAAATCTACGTAACGCTGACGGTAACGAAGGTCGTTATCTTTAAGTCCGTGAAATTTTTCCGGCAACGGCAACAGCGATTTGCTGAGCAACTCAACGGTTTTCGCCTTTATCGATACTTCGCCTTTGTGGGTCATGAACACTTCGCCCTCTACACCCACTATATCGCCTATATCCGACTTTTTAAACTCGTCGTATGCGTCCGCGCCTAATTCGTCTACGCGCACGTAAAGCTGAATTTGCCCTTTGCCGTCGAGCAAGTGAGCAAAGCTCGCTTTGCCCATTACGCGCTTACTCATTATGCGCCCCGCAAGACGCACGGACTTTCCCTCGTAGTCGGCAAAATTGCCTACAACGTCCGCCGAGTAAGCACTGCGCTCGTAGCGCACCTTTTCATAAGGATTTTTGCCGCTTTCGGTAAGCGTTTTAAGCTTATCGCGGCGCACCTTTACTATTTCGTTGTAATTTTCTTCGGTGAGTATTTCGTTTTCCATGGTTATTCCGCTTATTTATTTTATGGAGATGATTTTGTAAACCGTTTCGCCCAAAGGTGCTTTAACCGTAACTTCATCGCCTTTGCGCTTGCCTATAACGGCTTTTCCTATGGGCGATTCGTTCGATATTCTGCCTTCCATGGGGTTGCTTTCGTGAGTACCGACAATAGTGTAAGAATACACGGTGCCCGACTTAACCTCTTTAATCTCTATCTTGCTGCCCACGTCGGCTTTGTCGCCCTTCACTTTCTCGTCTATGATTATAGCATTACGAAGCTTTGCCTCGATTTCGATTATCTCGGCTTCCATTTTGGCTTGCTCGTCTTTTGCTATGTCGTACTCCGCATTTTCGCTGAGGTCGCCGAATTCGCGCGCTATGCGGATTTTTTCCGCCATTTCCGCTCTGCCGTTTACTTTCAGGTCTTTAAGACGTTCTTCGAGCTGTTTTTTGCCCTCTGCGGTCATGAAAATTTCTGCCATTTTTCCTACTCCTTATTTTAAACGGACTGCCGCTTATAAAACGGCATTGCCCGTTTCTCTATTATTTACTGTTTTAATATTATAAACCTTTATAAGCCGTATGTCAAACTGTTTGTTTTTTTATACAACTATCGCCGAATTTACCGTGCCGCGACTCAAAGTTCCAAATACTCGTCGTAAGTCATATCGCGGTCGAGTATTTTTTTGCCGCTTTCTATTTCGATGATTCGGTTGGCAACAGTTGAAATTATTTCTTCGTCGTGCGTTACGAACAGCATGCTGCCCTTAAAATTCGTCATGCCCTTGTTAAGTGCGGTTATACTCTCCAAGTCGAGGTGATTCGTGGGCTCGTCGAATATAAGGAAGTTCGCTCCGAGAAGCATCATACGCGCAAGCATACAACGCACCTTTTCGCCGCCCGAAAGCACCTTTGCTTTTTTAAGAGCCTCTTGCCCCGAAAACAGCATGCGCCCGAGCCAACCGCGCAGATATTCTTCGTAGTGGTCTTTCGAGTATTGACTCAGCCAATCCACGAGCGACAAGTCAACGCCGTCGAAAAAGTTATCGTAATTCTGCGGCAAATATGCAGTGGTTATGGTTTGCCCCCACTTAAAGTATCCGCTGTCGGGCTGTTCCAACCCCATAAGCACGTCGAACAGCATGCTCATGCTCTGACTCGACGAACACAAAAATCCGATTTTGTCGTCGCGCTTGAGCTTAAACGAAATATTTTCAAAGTATCCCTTTTTGGTAAGTCCTTCCACTTCCAAAATCTCGTTGCCTATTTCGCGCTCGTACTTAAAGTCGATAAACGGATAGCGGCGGCTCGAAGGCTTGATATCTTCGAGTTTGATTTTTTCGAGTTCGCGCTTGCGGCTTGTGGCTTGCTTGGATTTACTCGCGTTTGCCGAAAACCGCGCAATGAATTCTTGCAGTTCCTTTGCCCGCGCTTCCATTTTCTTATTCTGCTCTTTTGCCTGACGCGCAAGAAGCTGACTTGTTTCGTACCAAAAATCGTAATTGCCCACAAACAGATTTATCTGCTTAAAGTCTACGTCGCATATATGAGTGCAAACCCTGTTTAAAAAGTGACGGTTGTGCGATACGATTATAACAATGGTGTCTTCGAGTTCCATTATATAATCTTCCAGCCATTTTACCGTTTTTGCGTCGAGGTTGTTGGTAGGCTCGTCCAAAATGAGAATATCGGGACTTCCGAACAGACTCTGCGCAAGCAGAACTTTTACTTTCAGCTTTGCGTCGACGTCCGCCATTTTCGCATCGTACAAATCGGTATCGAGTTTAAGCCCCGACAACAGCGTTTCGGCGGCGGACTCGGCTTCGTAGCCGTTCATATCGGCAAATTCGCCTTCTAAGATTGCGGCACGTTCGCCGTCGGCATCGGAAAAATCGGGTTTGCTATACAAAGCCTCGCGCTCGCGCGCCACTTCCATAAGCCGCTTATGACCCCACATAACCGCATCGCGCACCGTGTAATCGTCGTATGCGTTCTGGTTTTGCATGAGCACGCTCATTCGCTCGTTTTTGTCGATTGTAACGTCGCCCTTGTTTGGTTCGAGCTCACCCGACAAAATGCGCAAAAACGTGGACTTTCCCGCCCCGTTCGCTCCTATTATTCCGTAGCAGTTTCCTTTGGTGAACTTTAAATTCACGTTTTCAAACAGCACTCGTCCGCCGAATTGCAGAGTTACGTTGTTTACACTTATCATATTACCCTACTTTTTTACCCTACTGTGTTTATACTTTCGAGCGGATTCAAGCCGTATTCGGGCGTATATCCGCATAACAAGCAATGCGGCTCAATTAAAAGTTAAATTGAGCCGCTTTTCCTTTGATTACTAATATCGCTTTTGCTTATTCCGCTTTAAAAGGCAATAAACCCATTATGCGGGCACGCTTGATTGCTACCGAAAGCTCACGCTGATGAGCCGCGCACATACCGCTTGTTCTGCGAGGTATGATTTTTCCTTTTTCGGTAATATAGCGTTTAAGCTTGGCAACGTCTTTATAATCGATTTCTTCGGCTTTCTCTACGCAAAACGCGCAAACCTTCTTTTTGGGGGCTCTGCGCATGCGTTTTGCTTTGTCTTCGCCTGCTTCAACTTTTTTCTGTTCCATTATCTTAACGTCCTTTTTATATTTTTGTTTTCGGGCTGCCGCCCGCCGCCTTTATAAAACTAAAAAGGCAGTCCGTCGTCTTCTACGGGTTTAAGTTCGCTTGTGAGCTTCTTGGGCGATGCGGGCTTGTCCTCGCGCTGTGCGCCGCCGCTCTCACCGCCGTTTCCGCCGCCTATAAACTCAACGTCCTCGGCGACTACCTCGGTAACGTATCTGCGGTTGCCGTCTTTATCGTCGTAACTGCGAGTCTGAATAGAGCCGCAAATTGCCACTTTACGTCCTTTTGCAAGATACTTGCCGCAATTCTCGGCAAGACCGCGCCATGTTATAATGTTGATAAAATCGGCTTCACGCTCTCCGTTTGCGTTGGAATAATTGCGATTTACAGCTATCGAAAAGTTGCAAACCGATACGCCCGACGGAGTTTGTTTAAGCTCGGGGTCGCGGGTAAGATTACCCACCAAAATACACTTATTCATAAATTTTACGTACTCCTTATTTGCGTACAACCATATAGCGGATAACTTCGTCGCTTATCTTCATTTGGCGTTCGATTTCCTGCGGAAGCTCGGGCGCAGCGGTGAAGTTCATAAGCACATAGTACCCTTCGGTTTTGCCGTCGATTTCGTAGGCGAAACGCTTGTTTCCCCACTTGTTGACGCTCTCGACCTCTCCGCCGTTAGCCGTTACGAGCGCGCTGTATTTTTCGATTTGCGCCTCTTTAACCGCTTCGTCTGCGTTGGCTTTGAGAATGTACAAAACTTCGTACTTGTTCATAACTATTCGCACCTCCTTGTGGTCTCTGACCCCCTGTTTACGGGAGTAAGGAAAGGCTCGGGAATAATCCCAAGCCCGTCTATTATATCATGATTAAAATAATTCCGCAAGTAAATTTACACGCTTACGAAAGTATTTTCAAAAATTCGGCAAAAACCTCTTTAATCCATTTAAGTGCTTCGCGGGCGGTATCGAACTCGTCCGTTAAATAAAAATCCTTAATCTTTTCCACGCCTTTGTAAGCCGAAGCATCGATTGTGGTTAAAAATGTTTGCGTTTCGTCCGGCGTGGCGGGATAGTAAACGGTTGTTGCATAGTATTTACTCGGCATGCAGTAAGCGTCTTTTTTTACAGTCGCAAAACAATCGAACGCCTTGTTCTCTTTTTGAATTATCTGCAATTTGCGCTGTTTGCGCGGTATACTCGATTTCATTACGGTTTTACTACCGTTTTGACAAATCTGTCAAGCCCTTCGGCATTTTCGCTCATTGCTTTGTCGACTTCTTCGAATTTCACTTCGCGTCCTATAAGTCTGCTCACGTTTATCGTGCGCGTTGCAAGCAGGTTTATTGCCGACGGAAACATTCTTACGCCGTTGTTTACTCCGAACACCTTTAACTGTTTGTTCAGTATTCCCGAAAAGCTTCCGGTAACGTCTTCGCTTAACTTGCTCCAACCGGTAAGAGCGACTCTGCCGCCAACTTTGACATAATCCAAACTGCGCCCGAAAGACATGTGAGAAGTTGCCACAAACGCCGCGGCGTCTGCCATTCTGCCTCCCGTAATGGAAAATATCTTTTTCATGGGGTCGGCTTCAACGCTGTTTACCGTGTAATAAACTCCGAGTTCTTCGGCTACGGCAAGAGCGGCGGCGTCGGTATCCACCAAAATGGGTATCGCCTGATAATATAAAGCCACTTGCGCAAGTATTATGCCGAGAGCATTTGCCCCGACTATTACTATATGTTCGCCGTTTTCCAAGTTCAGCTTGCTTACCGCGTTAATCGAAAGCGCGATGTGCTCGGTGAATACCGCATCGGAATCGGTTACGCGCTCGGGAAGTTTATACGCTATGCTTGCCGGAACTACTACAAAATCGCTCATAAAGCCGTTATCGTCTATTCCGTAGCAAAACAGCTTTTCGCACTCGTCGTTTCGGTTTTCCTTGCAAGGCGTGCAGTTTTTGCAGTTTACATACGGGTCTATCGCAACGCGGTCGCCGCGCGACAATGCGGCTACCCCCTCGCCGACTTCGGTAATCATTCCCACGCACTGATGCCCGATTATAACGGGCGACGACGGAACGGGGAGCGGAATTTTACCCTCGTACATTAAAACGTCGGTTAAACTTATGCCCGAAGCAAGAGTTTTCAGCTTAACGTAACCCTCGTCCACCGTCTGAACGGGCATATCGTCGAGCATAAGCTTGCCTTGTTCGTGTAATCTCCATGCCTTCATATTCTTTTCTCTTGCCGTCGCGACGAGTTCGCGCCGTACCTTCCTTTAATTTATTTGACGTCTTTTGTTTTCCGAGGAAACACCGCGTTTATTCTTTGTCGCCGTTTATGTTTGCTTTAAGTAAATCTCTTATTTCGCGCAACAGAGTTTCGGGCGCGTTTGCAAGCAAAGCAAGACGTTCCTCCTCCTCTTTTTGTGCCTGCTCGGCTTTGCGCGCTTCTTCTTTTGCCTTTTCGGCATCGAGAACCGCTTGCTCTATTTCTTTTCTGCTCTTGCCCTGCGCTTTCAGTTCGGCACGCATGGAACGATATTCTTCCGAATAAATAATCTTGCGGTCGCCACTGTATTTTTTACCGCCCGCACGCACCGTATTGATTGCTTTTATTATGATAAACAGCACGAATGCGGTTAGCAAAAACGTAACTATTGCGGAAATAACGACTCCGAAATCCATTATTACCGAATTTGCCAAATCAAGAGTTCCGTCTTCGAGCGTAGCCCGTTTTAACACGAGCTGTAATGCGCCGGTATCGCCCGAGCCCGGTATCATTGCAAGCAAAGGCGTTAATATGTTGTTTACCACTGCGGTTATTATTGCCGTGAACGCTCCGCCTATGATAATGCCTACCGCCATGTCGAGCACGTTGCCGCGCGTTATGAATTGTTTGAATTCTTTGAAAAACTTTTTCATATCCGTTCTCCGCAAAAGTCGTAATATTCCGACTGTATTGCAATTTATATTATACCATAAACTTTTAAGTTTGGCAACAATAGTAACGCAGTGATTTCAAGCTGCTTTCAAGCGTCGTTTTTTGCCGAAATTCGGTATTTGAGAGGAGTCTTCCCCGTGTAACGCCTGAACATATCGCAGAACCGCTCCGCACCGCCGTAGCCGCACGCCGACGCTATTGCGGAAACGGAAGCATCGGTATTTTCAAGAAGTTCGCACGCCGCGCTTATTCTAAGCTTGCTTACATACTTATACGGCGAACAGCCGTATTCGCGGGTGAACTTTGCGGTGAAGTATCCGCGCGACAGTCCCATAGCCTTGCTTATATTTTCGACGCAAACGGGCAGATAAAAATACGTATCGAGATAGTTTTTCGCGTCGGACACAGACTGCGCGCCCGAAGGTTTATCGGCGCACATAGCCGCAAGCGCGAACAGTTCGCTGCACAAGCGCAACGCACCGTCGGAATCGGTTACGCCGCCCACCGTATCTTTTATATGAGAACAGCGTTCGTTGATAATGCGCTTATACGGCGTTCTTATTATAACGGCGGGAGAGAAAAATTCGGCATAAACCGCGCCAAAGCCGCTGTTTACCGATATAAGAGTATCGGGTGAAATTATTATACCCTCGTCCTTTACCAATATTATTTCTTCGCCGCGCAAGCTTACCGCGCACCCCTCGCCCGTTATAAAAACATATCCGCTTTTACAGTACAGATTTACGCAAGTTTCGGGCGGAATACAACTTGCGCCCGAAAAGCGCAGTTTGCCCGAATCGCCGAACGAAACGCTTCTGTATTGCGAATTATCAACCGTAATCATTTTTCCATAATATCATAAACGGAGGCAAAAAGCAAGACTTTGAGGCGGTGTGAAAATTGCTTGACCGCAAATACCGTCGGTGTTATAATTTACGTATGCGTGAGGATGTCAGAAACATAAGTTCGATATGTCCGAATTGCTTTGCCACACTCAAAGGGGATTCATGCCCCGCGTGCGGCAAAGACTTTTCCGATACGGTAAATCCTCCGCCCGCTCTCCCCGTGCGATACATAATGGGAAGCAAGTATCTTACCGGCAAAGTATTAGGCATAGGCGGATTCGGAATAACATACCTCGGTTGGGATTTAAGCGAAAGCCGCAAGCTCGCAATCAAAGAATTTTTTCCGCGCGACTTTGCCACGCGCGACAGCGGCGGCGAAATAGTAAACGTGAAATCGCCCGAAACGGTAAGTCAATACAACCATTGGCTGAACGCGTTTATAGAAGAAGCAAAAATACTCATGCGCATAAAACATTTGGGCGGAGTGGTTAAGCTCCTCGACTACTTCGAAAACAACAACACGGCGTACATTGTTACCGACTATCTCGAAGGAAGCTCTCTGCGCGAACATCTGACGGCGCACAACTACAAATTGACGTGGGACGAAACGCTTAAAATACTTAACCCCGTGCTGACGTCGCTTAGGATTTTGCACAGTTACGGCGTTATTCATAACGACATAAGTCCCGAAAACATAATAATAGTGCTCAACAAATACGTTAAGCTTATCGACTTCGGCGCGGCGATTCTTTATAAGGTATCGAATGCGGCACGCCCCTACGTTGTGCTTAAAAACGGCTATTCCCCGCTCGAACTGTACCGCCCCACAGCGCGCAGTCAGGGTCCGTGGACCGACGTTTATCAGATAGGCGCAACAATGTATAACTGTATTACGGGTTATATTCCGCCCGTTGCAACCGAACGAGAAAAAGACGACAGACTGCCGAAACCGAGCGACCTTAAAATAGAACTGCCGTTACACGTAGAGGACGCGCTTATGAAAGCTCTTGCCGTATTCCCGCAAGACAGATATTCGAGTATCGACGATTTTATGTTCGACCTGCGCTTATAACTACGTTAAATTTCGACATGCAAATTTCTGTAAATAACGCAAAAAGCCTTGCCAAACGGCTCGTATTTTGCTATACTGTACATGCTGTACTATGTGGGGAGCCAGCGGTGCCCTGTACTCGCAATCCGCTACAGCGAGGCAGAAAGCCGCCCTCGGCGTATTGTATGGAAGGTCCGTTACCGTGCGTGTGGCGTTGATATCGGGGTCTTGTGCAATGTTATACTATGAACCGTGTCAGGGCTTGACGGCAGCAGCACTAAGTAGACCATAGCGTGTGCCACAAGGTAGCTTCGAAGGAGCTAACTGTCGGGAGAACGCTTCGGTACGATATGACAAAGGCGGATGTACAGCTTTTTTTGAAACTTTCGGGAAACCCCCGCGATTTACGGGGGCTTTCTTTTTACAAATTCGGAAGTCAACCTAAAACGGCAAAGGAGGCATACCATGAAAAACGCCAACCGTAAAACAACCGGAACTCTGCGCGGCGCCGAAATCATAGTGGAAACTCTTATCGAGCAAGGCGTAACTCACGTGTTCGGCTATCCCGGCGGATATATTATAGACACATTCGACGCGCTGTACCTTTACCGCGACAAAATATGTCAGGTGCTTACAAGTCACGAGCAAGGCGCATGCCATGCCGCCGACGGCTTTGCACGCGCAACGGGAAAAGTGGGCGTTGTAATTTCCACGTCGGGACCCGGTGCAACCAACCTTGTAACGGGAATCGCAACCGCTTACATGGACAGCGTGCCGCTTGTGGCGATTACGGGCAACGTAACGCTAGCGAGTTTAGGGCGCGACAGTTTTCAGGAAGTGGATATAACGGGCGTTACCATGCCCATCACAAAACACAACTTTATAGTAAAGGATATTTCCGAGCTTGCCCCCACAATACGCAAAGCTTTTAGAATCGCGGCAAGCGGACGTCCAGGGCCCGTACTTGTAGACGTGCCCAAAAACATTCAGCAAGCCACGGCGACTTTTACCGCCGAACCTCCCGCCGACAAATCCGAAAATGCTCTTGCACCCGACGACAAAACGCGCGAGGCCGTTAGGCTTATACAAAACTCGAAGCGTCCGCTCATTTACGCGGGCGGCGGCATAATAAGCTCGGGGGCATGCGAACAGCTTGTCCGATTCGCGGAAATGCTCAACGCGCCCGTTGCAACCTCTATGATGGGTTTGGGCGCGATACCGGAAAATCACCCGCTGAATTTGGGTATGATAGGAATGCACGGCTCGGCGGCGGTTGCAAAAGCTCTCGGAGAATGTGACGCGCTCATAGCTTTGGGCGCAAGATTTTCCGACCGCGTTGCGGGAAATCCAAACCGCTTTGCCCCCAACGCGAAAATAATTCATGCCGATATTGACCTTGCGGAAGTCGATAAAATAGTTCGCAGCGACGCTCACATTATAGGCGACGCAAAACAGGTATTAAGCTATCTTATTTCGACAGTTACCCCCAAAACGGACGACGAATGGGCAAATCATTGCCGCAAACTTAAAAACGACAATCCGTTTACCGATTCGGGTATGCCCCTATGCCCACGCAAAATTTTAAGACAAATAGCCGAGTTGCACTCGCCCGACGGCATAGTCGCAACCGACGTAGGTCAGCATCAGATGTGGACGGCGCAATCGTATCCTTTTTACAAGCCGCGCACGTTTCTTACAAGCGGCGGATTGGGCACAATGGGTTACGGCTTGGGCGCGGCTATCGGCGCGGCGACGGCAACGGGAAAAACGGTTGTTCTTATAACGGGCGACGGCTCGTTTCACATGAATTTAAACGAGATTCCCACCTGCGTAAAGAACAATCTCAACGTAAAAATATTCGTGTTCGATAACAAGGTTCTCGGCATGGTACGTCAGTGGCAAACTCTGTTTTACGGCAAACGCTATTCGTCTACCGACTTCGCCGCCCCCACCGACTATGTTAAACTCGCAGAGGCTTTCGACGCAAAAGGCATGGTGCTCGAAAAAAATTCCGACATCGGAAAAACGGTTAAAGCGGCGTTCGAAACGAGCGGAACGGTAATCGTAGATTGCAGAATTTATTCCGACGAATTTGTTCTTCCCATGATTCCGCCAGGCAAATCCGCCGAGGATATTATAACCGCAATAACGGAGGACAAATAAATGAAGCAGTATATCATTACGGCGCTTGTTACAAACAAGAGCGGCGTACTTACAAGAATATCGGGTCTGTTCTCCCGCCGCGGTTACAACATAAACAGTCTGTCCGCATGCGCCACCGAAGACGAGCGTTATTCGCGCATGACGATAGTTGCCGAAGCCGACGAAAGTACCATAAAACAGATAGTTCGTCAGCTTGATAAACTTGTAGACGTAGTAAAAATAGGGCTTTTGGAGCCCGACAAAGCCGTCAGCCGCGAACTCCTTATAATCAAAATAAAAATGCAAGCCGCTCAGCGTCCCGAAATCGAGAGCACTTGCAACATTTACAAAGCTAAAATGATAGACCTTTCGCCCGCCTCGATTATAGTCGAACTTACCGGAGAGCCCAACAAAATAGACGCCTTTATAAATCTTGTAAGCCATTACGGCATTATTGAGCTTGTGCGCACGGGCTTAACCGCATTGGGGCGCGGCAACGGCAGTATAAACGATTTTGACGACTGCAACGATTTGTTTTAAAACGCATTACATTATGTAATCTAACGGCAAAAAGCGACTCGCTCGAAAACGAAGTGCGTCGCTTTTTATTGTCTTATTGCGCGACTCTCGGCAAAACAGCGGCTAAAAACGCAAAAAACCGCCTTTTACATTAAATTAAAGCGGTTAAAAAAGGCAAAACGGCTTTACAAATACGCATAGTTTTTGATATAATATATAAGAATATAAAAACTAAGCGAGGTAATGAATCGTGTCAAAAGAATTGTGTTCGGGAATCGAAAAAGCTCCTCAGCGCGCCCTTTACAAAGCACTCGGATTAACCGACGAGGAAATAGCAAAGCCGCTTATTGCGATAATATCGGCAAAAAGCGAAATCGTGCCCGGGCATGCTCATCTCGACAAAATCACCGATGCGGTCAAAGCGGGAATTTACGCCGCGGGCGGCACTCCTTTTGTTGTGCCCTCGATAGGTATTTGCGACGGCATTGCCATGGGTCACGACGGCATGCGTTATTCCCTCCCCTCGCGCGAGCTTATTGCCGACGGCGTTGAAAGCATGCTTACGGGGCATGCGTTCGACGGCGTTGTGCTTGTTCCGAACTGCGATAAAATAGTACCCGGAATGATTATGGGCGCCGCAAGAGTGAACATACCCGCCGTTCTTGTTTCGGGCGGTCCTATGGAAAGCGGATTATACAAGGGCGAAAAAGTCAGTTTATCAACCACGTTCGAGGCTGTCGGAAAAGTAAAATCGGGCAATATGTCGCTTGACGAACTTACCGAGCTCGAAAACTGCGCATGCCCCGGTTGCGGCAGTTGTTGCGGTATGTACACGGCAAACAGTCTTAACTGTTTGAGCGAAGCATTGGGCATTGCCCTTCCCGGAAACGGAACGATAGGCGCAAACAAAGCCGAGCGTCTGCGTCTTGCGAAATCGGCGGGCGCGGCTATAATGAAAATGGTTTCGAACGATATTCTGCCCCGCATGATTCTTACAAAAGACGCGTTTGTCAACGCGCTCACTCTCGATATGGCGATAGGCGCATCTACAAACACGGTGCTTCACCTGTTTGCGATTGCCGCGGAATGCGGAATAACTCTCAATCTCGACCTTGTTCAACAGATTTCGGACCGCACGCCAAACCTCTGCAAATTAAGTCCCGCCACCACCCGCGACATGGAAGACCTCAACCGCTCGGGCGGCATTATGGCTGTACTCAATCAGCTTGCAAGCAAGAATCTTATAAAAGGCGACGCAATCACCGTTACGGGCAAGACTCTCGGCAAGTCGTATGCGCATGCCGAAATAACGGGTGATGCGATTAACCCGATAGACGACCCCATTTCGCCGCACGGCGGCATTGCCGTATTGAAAGGCAATATATGCGAGGACGGCGCGGTAGTTAAGCGCAGTGCGGTTTCGCAGAAAATGCTCGCATTTACGGGAAAAGCAAAGTGCTTTGACAGCGAAGAAGACTGCGTTCACGCAATAATGAGCGGAAAAATTCAAAAAGGCGACGTAATAGTAATACGTTACGAAGGTCCCAAAGGCGGTCCCGGAATGCGCGAAATGCTTTCCCCCACTTCCGCTCTTTGCGGAATGGGACTCGACGAGGATGTTGCGCTTATAACCGACGGCAGATTTTCGGGCGCTACGCGCGGCGCGGCAATCGGACACGTTTGCCCCGAAGCGGCGGCAGGCGGCAAAATCGCTCTTATTCAGAACGGCGACAAAATCAGCATCGATATTCCGGCGGGCAGACTTAATCTCGACATAAACGCAAAAGAAATGGCGGCGCGCACCAAAAAATTCCGTCCCAAAGACGGCGAGCCGAGCGGTTGGCTTTTAAGATACAAGTATCTTGTTACGGGCGCTTCGCAAGGCGCGGTTCTTAAAAAGAAATTTTGATTCTTTTTATGTCAGCTCGTAAGACTATATAAGTAAATATTAGGGTGTCAAACCGTAAACTTATTTAGTTTATTATTTATACGGGCAAGCCGTTAAATTATCCGATTTTTATTTTCAGACACAAACCGTTAAACAGGGCAAAGGAAAATTACTTTATGGGCATGACTTTAACGCAGAAAATTTTGAGCGCAAAAGCGGGACTTGCCGAAGTTACGGCGGGTCAGCTTATAACCGCGCGACTCGACCTTGTACTCGGAAACGACATCACCTCGCCCGTTGCCATAAACGAACTTAAAAAGGCGGGCAAAAAAGGCGTATTCGACAAAAACAAGATTGCGCTTGTAATGGACCACTTTGCCCCCAACAAAGACATTAAATCGGCAACTCAATGCAAGTGTTGCCGCGATTTTGCAAACGCGGAAAAAATAACACACTTTTACGACGTCGGCGAAATGGGAATAGAGCATGCTTTGTTGCCCGAAAAAGGGCTTATCTCCCCCGGCGACCTTATTATAGGCGCAGATTCTCACACCTGCACTTACGGGGCACTCGGCGCGTTTGCGACGGGCGTAGGCTCCACCGACATGGCGTACGGTATGAGTAGCGGTACGGCGTGGTTCAAAGTTCCCTCGGCAATCAAAGTGGTGCTTAAAGGCGAAAAAGCAAAGCACATATGCGGCAAAGACGTGATATTACACCTTATAGGCAAAATAGGCGTTTGCGGCGCGCTTTACAAGTCGTTGGAATTTACGGGAAACGGTTGCCGCAACCTTGACATAGACGACCGCTTCACAATTTGCAACATGGCAATCGAGGCGGGTGCGAAAAACGGTATTTTCGAGGCGGACGAAATCACAGCCGAATACCTAAAAGGCAGAACGACGCGCGCGGGCACGGTGTACAAAGCCGACCCCGACGCCGAATACGAACAGACGGTGGAAATCGATTTGTCGGAGCTTAAACCCACGGTGGCGTTCCCCCATCTGCCCGAAAACACACGCACTATCGACAAAGCGGGAAACGTAAAAATCGACCAAGCGGTAATCGGTTCATGCACCAACGGACATATTTCCGATTTGCGTGCCGCCGCCGAAGTGTTTAAAAACAACAAAGTGCATAAAGGCGTACGCGCAATAATAATTCCCGCCACAAACGAGATATATTTGCAAGCTCTGCACGAAGGACTTATAGAAACATTTATAAAAGCGGGCGCGATTGTTTCAACCCCCACTTGCGGTCCGTGCTTAGGCGGCTACATGGGAATACTTGCCGAGGGCGAAAAGTGCGTTGCCACAACAAACCGCAATTTCGTTGGGCGCATGGGGCATACATCGAGCGAGGTTTATCTTGCTTCGCCATATGTGGCGGCTTGCAGTGCCGTACTCGGAAAACTCGGTGTTTTTTAATGCCAATCAGTAAGATAATATAATCGGCTTACACCATAACGTCAATCCGTAAACACACAAAACAAAACTTATAAAAAGGAACAGGCAAAAGCATGACAGGCAAAGTACACAAATACGGCGATAACGTAGATACCGACGTTATAATCCCTGCCCGCTATCTTAATTCGTCGGACGGACGTGAGCTTGCCGCTCACTGCATGGAAGATATAGACCCCGCATTTGCGAAAAACGTAAAAAAGGGCGATATTATAATTGCGGGCAATAATTTCGGTTGCGGTTCGAGCCGCGAACACGCGCCGCTGTCAATAAAAGAATCTGGCGTTGCGTGCGTAATTGCCGAAAGCTTTGCGCGCATATTCTTCCGCAACTCGATTAACATAGGCTTACCGATTTTGGAATGTGCCGACGCGGTGCACGACGCCGAAAACGGCGACACTGTTACGGTTGATTTAAAGGCAGGCACTATAACAAACGAGCGGTTGAATAAAGTATACAAAGTTCCCCCGTTCCCCGACGAAATACGCGCAATAATAGCGCGCGGCGGACTTCTTTGCTGACGCAATGCAACCGCCTATGTAAATTCGATAACAACACAAATATGTAACATATCCGAAAAAACCTAAATTCAATTTAAGGAAGGTACTGAAAATGGAATGTAAAATCGCTGTGATACGCGGTGACGGAATAGGTCCCGAAATCATAGATGCGGCTATCGGCTGTTTGGATGCGATAGCGCAGAGATTCGGACACACGTTCAACTACAATTTTCCTCTTATGGGCGGAGTGGCAATCGACAGCACAGGCGTTCCCCTGCCTCAGGAAACAATCGACGCATGCCTTAATTCCGACGCGGTACTGCTCGGTGCGGTCGGCGGCCCCAAATGGGATAACCTTGCCGGGCATTTGCGTCCCGAAAAAGGTCTGCTTTCGCTCAGGAGCGCCATGGGACTTTATGCAAACGTACGTCCCGCAGTGCTTTACGAACAGCTCAAAAACGATTCCCCGCTTAAACCCGCAGTAACCAAAAAAGGCATTAACATGGTGTTCGTGCGTGAGCTTACGGGCGGCATTTACTTCGGTCAGCGCGGATACCGTAACGGCAAATTCGGGCACGAGGCATTCGATACCGAAGTTTATTCGATTGTGGAAATCGAGCGTATAGCGAAAATAGCCTTCGATATAGCAATGTCGCGCAAGAAAAAACTCATAAGCGTAGATAAAGCAAACGTACTCGATTCAAGCAGACTTTGGCGCGCAACGGTAAGCCGCGTTGCCGAAGGATACCCCGAAGTCGAGCTAAGTCACATGCTTGTGGATAATTGCGCAATGCAGCTCGTTAAAGACCCTTCTCAGTTCGACGTTGTACTATGTCCCAATATGTTCGGCGACATACTTTCCGACGAGGCGGCAATGCTTACAGGCTCGATAGGTCTTTTGCCAAGCAGCAGTTTAGGCGCAACAAAGCTCGGTTTGTACGAACCGATTCACGGCTCTGCCCCCGACATAGCGGGAAAGGACGCCGCCAACCCCATTGCAACGATTTTGGCGGCGGCTATGATGCTCTCATCGTCGTTCGAACTTGCCAAAGAAACGGCGGCAGTGGAAAAAGCCATAAACACTATTTTGGCTAAGGGTTACCGCACCGTGGATATTTACTCGGGTAGCGGCAAAAAAGTAACTTGCAGTAAAATGGGCGAACTGATTGCGCTTGAAATTCTTAATTCATAATTAAACAAATAAGGAGTATATAAAATGTTTGAAAAAGTTGCGGAAATGCTCGCAAAATATTTAAAGGTAGACAAATCGAAAATAACGCGCGACACCGATATAAGAAAAGACCTTAACGCAGATTCGCTTGTAATCGTCGAAATGCTGTTCACCTTAGAAGAAGAATCCGGAATAACCATTCCCGACGATAAGGTTGAATCTCTCACTCGCGTAGGCGACCTTGCCGACTTTATCGAAAGCGAAATAAACAAAAAGTAATACTTATGTAACTACCGATTAAATAATAAAAAGCTATCGGACGATTTCGGTCGATAGCTTTTTTGTATATGAAATAAATTGTAAAGCCAAAAACATACGGCAAAAACTATTTGTAAATCAAAAATACGAAAACGCCTCGGGGATAACGCATGTACGGGTAAACTCCCGCCTGCGGATTGATTTTATAATCGGCGTTGCCCACCTTGCCGTATGCCTCGGCAATTTGCACGGCATAGGCTTCGGGGCGGCTTAAATCTATTATATAATCGGTGAAGTCAAGCCTGAGCTCGAGCTTGCCTATTTTGCCTTTCGCTTTTTTAACCGCCGCAAAAATATCGTTGAGCTGTTCCTGCGACGTAACCTCCATAGAGTATTCGCCCACTCCAGCCGACTCGTTTTTATGAAAATCGTATGTTTTGTTGCAAGGATAATTTACGTTTATCGGGTCGGACGCATACACTACGTGCCGTGTCTGTAATTGCTCCTCCGATATGTCTTTGTCGGAAACGAGAAAATATCCGTGATTAAGCAGATTCATATCGTTTACGTGCCAAACGTCGAGCGTAATGTCTACGTTGTACCAATCGCCGTATAGTTCGACTTTGTTCCACGCGTGATTCACACTCACGTTGCCGTCGGAGTATGCGCCGAGCATGCGCGTAGCTCTTATCTGCTCGATACAGCACAAAAGTCTGAACGCTTTGCTCAGTCCGTCGCAAACGGCTTTTTTATTTATGAGCGCGCCGACTAAACCGAACGCAGGGTCGTTGCCGTCGGGATTTTCCTGCGCCGCCAAGTCGAAATCGTATTTAACGCAGTAAGCAAGCCAATCGTGTATTGCGTGTACGCGCTCGTAATCGGAAAAATCATTTCTTATATATCGGTTCAGTACGGCTATCGCCGCATCGTAAACTTCCTTGACTTTCGGCAGAGCGTCGGCAAAATCGGGCTTATTACGACGGTAGGTAATTTCTATAAGTTCGTTAAGCTGTTCGGATTCGGTTGTGGTTTTAAATCCTTCGGTTTCGCACGAATCGATTTTGCGCACAGGGTTTTTCTCCGCCTGTGATTCGGAAATAAGGTGCGGCGAAATGTCGGGACTTTTTCCGCGAAATATCGAACAGCCGCAAAAAATACAGCCGCACACGCACAAAGCCGTAAATGCAAGCAATATTCTTTTTATGCAATCGGTTGTTTTAATTCGTTTTTTCACTTTCCGCCCCGTTTATGCGTATTTGAGCTTTTTTGAAGTATACGTAAGATTAACCGTAGCATCGCCGCGCTTAACAGTAACCGTAAGCGGCTTGCCGTTTTGAATACTATCGGGTTCGTAGCGCAGGATTTCGGCGAAAATATCCGCGCAATCGGTATCGTCACCTATTTCGAGGTCGCCTATACTCAATATAATATCACCCACTTGCGGATAAAGGTTACCTGCAATTTCGGTTGAATTTTCATAGCAGATATAATTCACGGTAAGTCCGCTCGGCAGAAAATCCGCAAAAAAGTAAAGACCCCAAAATTCAAGACGGTCCTCGGTGGTCGAACCTCGGATTTCTATTTTTTCAACCTGCCCGACAGAACTGTTTTGCTCGGTGTAGCCGTCTAAAATCGCGGCGGCTATGCGTGACGCGATTGAGTACGGAACGCAATGACTTGTGCTTTCTACATCGCGGTTTCCGTCGGGGGTATTCACTGATTCCGTCTGGTACGCGCCTATACCGATTATTCTGCCGTCTAAGGTAAAAACGCCGCCGCCCGACATTCCCGCGTTGATTGCGCTTGTAACGGTGTAAACGGGGCGCACGTATCCGCCTGCCGTAAGCATGCGGTTAGTAAGCGACACAATGCCGTCGGTTGCCGAAATTCCGTAGCCGAGGTTATTGCCGACCGACAAAACGCGCGTGCCTATGCTCGGCTTGGCTCCCGCCGTAACGGGCACGGAGCCGAAATAACCGTCTGTTTCGAGCAATGCTATGTCGTAATATTCGTCGTACCCTATAACGGTTGCATCTTTACGCTCGCCGTAATTCGAAAATCTTACGCGCGCGGTTTCATTGCCCGTAACAACGTGATAATTTGTTATAATGTAGGTTTTGCCGTCGATGATTTTATACACAACGCCCGTTGCGGCAGTATTCGAACCGCGCACTTCAACCACCTGACTTTTAACTTCTTTGAACACGGATTCGTAATCGGCGTTCGAACTTCCGCCAGGGGTTTTACGAACAAGCGTAACAACAAACGCCGCACAGCTTAAAACAAACGCAACCGCGGCAAGCACGAGCGCGACTATCGCATATACGCTCGGTTTGTTGTTTTTGTTCGGCTCGGGATTTTGACCGTAAACTTCGTTATGATTGTAAATTTCCATTTTTCCTCTGATTAAATGTGTAATGCGTCGATATTGTTTTTACAGACAATGCGCGCCGATTAAACTCTTATTATTTTGCCGCCGTTATAGTACGTAGCCAAACCGCCGTCTACGTTTGCCCAATCTATGGGAGTCATACCGTTTTCGATTAAAAATTCGTTTGTCTTTGAAAAATGCCTGCACCCGAAAAAACCGCGGTGTGCAGAAAGCGGACTCGGGTGAGGAGATGTGAGAACCAAATGCCGCGCCGCA
>CAMUAL010000023.1 GCA_947086925.1 uncultured Clostridia bacterium | reverse complement strand
GGTGACAGTGCGCGCTATTTGTCATTTCGAGCGTAGCCGAGAAATCTTTGCTTGTCTATTGCTAGTCGAGGTGACAGTGCGCGTTATATGTCATTTCGAGCGTAGCCGAGAAATCTTTGCTTGTCTATTGCTAGTCGAGGTGACAGTGCGCGTTATATGTCATTTCGAGCGTAGCCGAGAAATCTTGCTTGTCTATTGTTAGTCGAGGTGACATAACCTCTAAACCGAATTTATTTACCGTCGGCGTTTCTCCTAAGCCGACTGAGTAAACACCGCGCTCACTCGGGTGGGATTGGTCATGCCCACGTTGTTTTCAACCGACACGTTAAACCAACCGCCGTCGGCCGAATTTATTTCGTGCGCCTGCAACACGGGCGTCGAACCGTCTTCCTTAACCCAACGGAACTCGTAGTCTTCGCTTTCGGGAATCGGCTCGGAAATACACGTTTGCGTTCCGTCGTCGCCGGTTATCCAATATTTATCCACGCTCCACGTTTCGGAAACCCCGCCTTCGAGAGCTTTTCTCGGCACAAGACGGAACACGTAAGCATGAGCGTCGCCGCAATTTAACGTATACGCGGAATCGTCGGAATCGATATTAACGGTTATGCGGCAGTAACTGAGTTCTTCGGTTTCGCGGAACGATACGGGACACACGAACGCTTTTGTATTTGTGCTGTCGCCGAACAGGTAATACGACGCATACGTGCGCTTTATGGTTGTAACTTCGGGATTGCCGACTTCTACGTGCGAATCCGCGGCTACGGCAAGCTCGTTGCCGTTGTCGATATACTGTTGATACGCGTTTTCAATTTCTATTGCGCCGTCGCTTATATCGGTTCTGTCCGCCTCGGTAAGCCCGTTGCCGTCATCGGAAATTCGGTAAATGCGGCTCGCCTTCGACACTTCTTCGCTCCCCTCGCTTTCAAGTTCCAAAAGCTGAAACATTGCGCACTTTGCGAAATCCTCGGGCATATAAAACACAAAGCTGTAATTGTATTTAAGTCCGTGAGTACCTTCGTTTTTAACGGTTACGCTTGCATTCGACCAATCGTTCATGCGTATGGGACTTGTGTTGTCGCCCACCGTTTGTATATACGGCGCGTTTATAAACGACCCCAAATCGCCGCCGACAACCACTTTGCAGTCGATAGTCGCAACCCCCGCGTTTTCGATTTTATCCACGCGCGAAACATAGCCCGCAAAAGAGTATGCGGAAAAAGCTATCGCCGCCGCAAGAAAAAGGCAGGCAAACGAAAAAACAAATTTGGAAATGTGTTTTTTCACGAACTCCAAATAAAGAGCCTCCAAGCCGATAAGCGGACACTAAACCCCAAGGTCGTAATTAAAGTAGTAACTGTATGTGCAAATTTTACGGCAATTCGATATTAAAGCCGCTTATTTTATTATATTATAGCATATAGTTTATAATTTGACAAGTAGATACCACCCCCCGATTTCCAAAAAAACTCAACCGACGCCTATGTAATATTATGTTTATATCTTATATTTATATACTCGTTTATACCCATGCTTGACATACGTATTTGCTTGTGATATACTTCTTCTATGGAAAAAGCGGACAAATTAAGACACATATACACAATAATCATAAGTGCGTTTGCCGTGGCTATGGGTATTGCTTTTATTTGCGTTGCCGCCGATATTTACTATTCGGGAAAAGGCACGGGCGTTATTTACACGCGCGAAATTGCCGCCGAGCGGCTTAAAGTTTTGGCTATACCCCTTATTGTTTTAATAGGCGGAATAATATGCGGCGCGATTTTCCCGCTTCAAAAGGTTACGGCAAGCCGCAAAAGCGAGGATACGCTTAAACTGCTTTCGGCAAAAACGCCCTCGGACGGCGCGGGAAGCGAATACGAATCCGCCGAAGCGAAATACCGAAAGCTTAAAGCGGCTCGTATGTGCGTGTGGTGCGCGGCTTTGGGGCTTACCCTTGCAAGCACGATTGCGTCGCTTTGCTATTTGCTTAACGCCGCCAACTTTGCGGGCGAAATCTCCGAAGAAGTGTTCAAAATGATGCGCCGCGTTTTGCCCTGGATTGCCGTTATGTTTGCGGGACTTATTGCGGCAAGCGTGACAAACGGCATACTTGCGACAAAGCAGGTGCGCGAACTTAAAACCATGATTAAATTCGGAAACGGCAATGCCGAACCGCAACGGGAAATTCATGCGCTCACTACGGCAAAAAGCATAGCAAACAACGACATAACTCTGTGGGTTGTGCGCGGAGTGATTTTCGTTGTTGCGGTTGTGTTTATAATACTCGGAATATTTAACGGCGGCGCGCAAGACGTGCTCGTAAAAGCCGTGAACATATGCACCGAGTGCATAGGATTAGGCTGAGGAGGGCAACGAAAATGAGTACTGCGCTTATAGTTACGTTATGTGTAGTTGCCGCCGCAGTTATAGCGTTTTTTACATACCGAGGAGTGCGCAAGCACATTGTGGCAAAGCGAGTAGAGGCGCAAACAGGCGTAAAAATCAAACGCCGCACATTTAAGGAATGGTGCGCGGCTCACGTGCCGAGCAAGCGGCGACTTATTCAGGTTTACGCAACTCTGCTTTACAATGCGAATATAAAAGGCTTTATATCGGGCAAAATTTATCAAAGCGCAACCACGAAATATCTGTGCGTTCCCGGTCTTAACTGCTACTCGTGCCCCGGTGCAGTGGGCGCGTGTCCGCTCGGCGCACTGCAAAACGCGCTTGCCGAAAGCCCTACCCGCGCTCCGTTTTACGTTATCGGCATGATAGGATTATTCGGGCTTGTTTGCGCTCGCACAATCTGCGGATTTTTATGTCCCGTAGGACTCGTACAGGAATTACTGTATAAAATAAGAACGCCCAAACTTAAAAAGAGTCGCGTCACCCGCGTGCTTTCGTACTTTAAATACGTGGTTTTGGTAATACTTGCAATTCTTATTCCCGTTATGTTCAGCGTAGACGGCGGCAAAGCCGTTCCGGGATTCTGCAAATACATATGCCCCGCGGGAACGCTCGGCGGCGCGATAGCCCTGCTCTCAAACAAACACAATGCGGGCATGTTCTCTATGCTCGGCTATCTGTTTACGTGGAAATTCGTTGTGCTTATAACGTGCATTGTAGCGTCGGTATTCATATTCAGGTTCTTTTGCAGATTCCTTTGCCCGCTCGGCGCAATATACGGATTTTTCAACCGCATTGCTCTAATCGGCGTTAAAGTTGATAAAGACAAATGCACAGACTGCGGATTATGCGTGCGCGAGTGCAAAATGGATATTAAGCACGTCGGCGACCACGAGTGCATTAACTGCGGTCAGTGTATTCCCGTTTGCCCCACAAAGGCGATTCGGTGGAAAGGTTCGAAAATATTTTTGCATAAGTCGGCAGAGGAAGCCGAAACCGTATCCGCAACCGAAAAGCCGATTAACTTAGCCGCAATGGCTACGGCGACAAGCGGGGCTACGGAAATAACCGCCACGGCGAGCGCACCCGCATTTACGGCTTCCGCTCCCCCGCCCTGCGACACAAACAAAACTCCGCCCGAGCAAGCGGCACAAGCGGACGAAGTTTTCAAAATCGAAAAAGACGAAAACAAACAAAAAAAGAAAAAGCGTACCGCAAGCTTTTGGGTTCAGCTTACCGCATGGATAGCGGCATTGCTCCTTCTTGTCGGCGCGATAGTGTATTACAACTTTATCGACGTTCCCAAACCTTCCGCAGACGCTCCGCCCGATGAAAACGTAGGTTACGAAGTTGGCGAAACAGCTCCCGACTTTACCGTTAAACTGTACGGCTCGGACGAAAGCTTTAATTTGTACGAACACCGCGGAAAGCTTACCGTAATCAACTTCTGGGCGGTTTGGTGCGGTCCGTGCGTTGAGGAAATTCCGTTCTTTAACCAACTGCACGAGGAAATGCCCGATATAAACATAATCGCAATTCACGGACTTATAACAAAAGACGTTCCCACGTTTATAGCCGACACTTGGCCGAACAGCACTCTTACGTTTGCACAAGATAACATGAACGGTACAAACTGCCTCACCTTTAAACTGTTGGGCGGCACAAGCCTATGGCCGCTTACGGTGATTGTAGACGCCGAGGGCAAGGTTGTTTACAACAGCACGGTTTCGTTTAAAAGCTACGAGCAATTAAGCGATTTGGTAAACGGGTTTATCGAAAGCAATGCAAGCCGACTATAAGTTAAAGCACAAAAAAACGGTTGTATGAACAACCGTTTTTTTATTGCCTCAAACTTATAATTGCGATTCACGTGCGTTAAAGCCCCGCACATTCGCAACATCTGCGCCGTCGTCGCGTCAGTTATTATTCGAACTCATTCGAAAGGTTATTACGGCGGTATCATTATAAGTTACCGTTCCGTTATTGTAAGTCATGGTGCCGTATGTAAGTTCAAAGGTGTAACCATCGCCTTCTTTTTTCCAATCGCCAGAATCGTAAGGTTCTGCGTAATCATAGTCACTTTTGGAAGAATCATAAAGATAAATATACACTTTGCCTTTGTTATCGATTATGAGCTTAACCGAAACGGCAGAAAGCTTATTCTCAACAAGCGAATTGCCAGGCAAAACACCGTTGTTGCTGTAAGCATCGCCCGCGTTGTAAGTATTGCCGCCCTCGGTAATCGATACAAATTCGTATTCGCCTATTATCTCGTCGGTCAACGCGTCCGCATAATAGTAAAGCGGGAACATCCAACCGTAATTATGGTAGTCGTCATCGTTGTCAAATACGGGTAATTGCCAATAAAACAACTCGCTGTTTGCGTTAAAGAAATCTTTAAGGAACTTTTCAAGCTCTTTCGTAAGCGGATATACGCCGTCGGAATTTACATGATTAGCATAGCAGTTTGCGTCTATTGTTTCGGGTATAACCAACTCGTTGCCGTGCAATCCCGGCTTGCTGTCATATGCCTCGAATCCGCGTATAAAGTTTTTATAGTTTATTACAGCGGAATACTTTTTACCTTCGGGAATATACGAACTTTCGTATGTGGGACTGAAAGTCCCTTCTCCGAGTTCCATATAAGCAAGAGGACGATTTATTTCAAAACGATTGCTATCGCCCGATTTTGTTATAAGTACATACACGGTGTTGCCCGTTTCGCTTCCCAAATGATAAAATCCGTCGGTGCTGTTGTAAACGAGTTGTGTGGTCGAGTCCATTGAAACGCCCGCAAGAACTTTATCCGAGCCTACGTCGGCGCACTTTGTAAGTTCTTCTTTTACCTCGGCAACCGAATAAACCTCCGACGCGGTTGCAACGCGTTCGATTTGCAATTCTACGGTAGCGGGATAAGTATCCGCTTTAACGCTTATGCCCAAATAGCCGACTTTGCCCTGCATTACGGTAACCGACGCCGAACTTCCCGCCTTAAAATCACCGTCGGGCGTTGTAGACGGAATGGTTTCGTTCGGCTCGTAAACGCTGTTGTTTACTACGGTAAGCGCACTGCCCTGCGTAGTTACCGTATAAGCGCTTGCCTGAGCGGGTTTGATTGCGAGAATAGCGTTTGCGTATTCTTTGCCCACCGTAAGAGTAATGGTGCCCCTTACGCCGCTGTATTCAACGTATGAAGTATCGGGTACGGAAACAACCATGCACGCGGTCGTTTTCTTATCGCCTAAGTTTACCGCCGTTATATAGTACGTTTTATCACCTTCGAGCACATGATACTGCGCAAGTCCTCCCCCTCCCGAAGTTTCCGACTCCTTAAATTCGTCGCCGTTGAAAAAGTAACTCAGAGAGTCGTCGTGACTGAAAAAATATTTACCCGACATTTCGGTTTTAACCGCAATGTACGCCTTGGCACCCGCGGCTACTTCTTCCGAAAACATGTAAGCTTCTTTGCTTGTATTGAAGGAATACACGTTGGGGCGTTTACCGTAAGCGTTTTTTTCGGTATCGGTCATAGCCGTGCCTGCAAGTACGTCGGTAACGCGGCAAACGGTAATCGTCATTTGCGTATCGGTTGCCGAAAACAACTCGCCCGTATAATAACCGTTAGCGTCTTGCTCGTATGTGTATTCGGCGGGCAAGTCGGAAATCAGCACGTGGTAATCGCCTTTTTCAGCCTCGATAAAAACCACGCCGTCGGTTCCGAGAGGAACGGGCGCAAGGCAGTTTCCGCTTAACGTGCATATACCCACCGTAACGCCTGCCGCATAAAACGGAGTGGAGTCGGGATTGACAAGCCTAATCTCGTAGGAAAACGCGCGCACGAGATTAACCGTAAGGTTGGGGTTCGACGCCGTAAGCGTAAGGTTGGCGCCTTCCGCCACACTGTAATGCTCCGGCAAATCGGCAAGAGCTATTTCGTAGCTGTCGGCGGGCATTTCGAATGTAACTTTACCGGCGGCGTCGGTTCTTTTATACTCGAACGTAGCCCCCCCTTTTTTAATCGTTACCTTTACGCCCTCCGCAGGCGACGATTCGTCGGTAAGCACGGTTACGGTATACGTAGTTGTGCCTCCATTCGAGGGGGTATCGCCGCAACCCGCAAGCCCAAAGCCCACTGTTATGCACATTGCAACAAGTACGGCGATAAATGTTTTTCTGCATTTTTTTACCATAATATCTTCTCCTGCAATATTAACTTTAAATTTATATGCTTTGGTTTTATTTTCCGTAAATCAACGGCTGTTTTCGTCGTAAACTCTGTAATACCAACAGAAACGCAACCATTCGTTTTCAAGCACGCTGTCTTGCTTTTCGTCTAAAAGCATATTCAAGCGAGTTTCGATAAACAAATCGAGAATTTCTTTAATTTCTTTGTTTACGGGAATCAAACCGTCGTTTTCATCTTTTAACGAATCGGTTATATAACCTTTCATAATGTCGGTGCAATCTTTATACTTCTCTCCGTACGACGTCAAAGACATTTGGGGGTTGTAGTTGATTACATTGTAGCTTTCACCGTTTTCCGTTACCTCTTCGGTGAAATAAGCCACTCTGTACCTAAAATCGAACATTTTATAAGTAAGCGCGGTGAAATCCTTGGGGTCTTGTTCATATAAATCCACAAGCTCGCTGAGCGAGAATCTGCTGAATGCCAACGCATACTTAGTGTCAAGGTAAATTAAGCTTACGCGCGTGCCGTTCGATTTAATCTCGTAGTAGCGGTCGGCGTCCGCGTCGTACTCGTAATCTATCGCGCCCAAAAGCATAAGAGAGGGGTTGCCGTTTGCGTCAACCGCAAGCTTGAATTCGTTTTCCGAGCAAGGCTCGAGAACCGTAGCTTTTCCGCTTTCTACTTTGTTTATCCGACAATCGTACGTACCGCTTTCGCTATTAAGGTACGCAACCGCAATGTAGTACTTCTCGTTCGCGTACATATAGCGGTAAATATCGAAGTTATGCTCGTTTACGCCGTCGCGTATAAAGCGCCCGTTACCGCTGTGAATAAGCGGCTCGTCGGAGCTGGTTTCGTCGTTATACAACCATATCTGCGCGCCTTTTTGATCTTCTTCGCCCGTTGCAACGGGTATAAGCGACTGAATTCTGTACAAACCGTCATCGGGCGCCGTGTACGCGTAAATGGTTACGGGGAAAGGATACATAACGCGAGTAAGTTCTGCTTTCCATTCGCCGTTATTATCTAAAATATCGTTTACGTTAATAGCCGTCTTTTCGGTAAGCCCTACAATGGGGCTGCCGATAAATTCACCGTCGTTGCCGTAATGCGAATAGAAGTAGCAAATTTCGAGCCATTCGTTATCGTCGCGCAATTCTTTGTCGCCTTCTTTGTTGAACGTTTCTTTAACCCTTGTCATAAACGCAATCAAAAGGTCGTAGAATTCTTTGTCTACGGGAATCAAACCGTACAAATCCGATGCCGACGCCGCTCTGCAATATTCTATAAGTTCGTCACGCCAATCTTTTTTAACGCCGTTAACGATGAAGTTGCAATCGACTGCATATTCGCCGTCTTCCTCGCGCTTACCCGTTACGAACGCGCTTATCGAATTTGTAGACCAATTAGTCGCGGTCATAAGGTTTGCAAACAGCATAGGGCTTGGGTCTGCCCCCGCATGATTGCTGTTTTGCAACGAACTTAAATTTACGTGGTAGTAGCCGTCGTCGACAATAGAAACTTTGGCGTAGTGCGGGTACTGAGTTGCGTCCGCTTGCGGAATACCGTACGCCGCCGCGCGCAACATATCGGTGCCTTCGGGGATTTCTTCCGACTCGGCAAATCGAACATTTTTAATAAACACGTTATCTTTGCCTACGTCGAGACCGGGGTCTTTTGCGTAGGTTAACGCAAGTAAGTGTCTGCCGCTAGCAAGTTCCGAAAACAGATAACATGTGCGCCACGTGGGGTCGCTGCCCGAAATCTCTTGAACCACTTGACCGTCCCAATAAACGGACAATACGTCAAGTGTTTCCGACTGACAGTAATAATCGAACGTGAACACTTTACCGGCGGGTATTTCCACATAGGCGTAAATTATGGCAGTTGTATTGCCCCTACCCGAGTTAGACGCATAAAGTAATTTTTCGTCGCCTTCCGAAACTCCGTCTACTACGTCGTACATATACGGCCATGCGTACTCGTTATCCGAGCCGAACCATTCAACCTCACCGCCTAAGCCCAATTCGCTCTCGTTTATTTTATTGTAGTGGTCCGGGTCGACTTCGAAATCGGGCTTGGAAATTTCACTTGTAATCGAATCGCTTATCGAGTCGCCGCGCTTAAACGTCTGAACGTAATCGTCGGCGATGTATCTTTCTATCAGTTTATCCCACACTTCTGCGTAAAGTATCGCGCCGCTCTCTATGCGCGCCACCGCGCCGTAACGGTCGATAACAATGGTTGTGGGATAGTTCTTAAGTTGGAATTTAGAGACAAAATTGTTGTTGTCGCGCACCATGGGGAATGTATAGCTGTTCGCTTGATAGAACGACGTTATCACGCTCACCGAATCGCCGCCATTGTAGTTGCTTACGGCTATTATTTCTATATCGTCGCCGTATTTTTCGTAAGCTTCCTGCATTAAAGGCATTTCCTGAACGCACCAACTGCATTTTGTGCCCCAATTATTTATAAATATCGCCTTTTTGTCGCCTTTGGTCGGGTCTAAAAGGTCTTTAATGGAATACGTGCGTTTGGTTGTTTCGCCCTGCATAATATACGGCACGTTAAAATTATAATCGTGGATTATATCGCCCATTAAGTATCTGAGCGATGAAGAAGGCTTGCTTGTTACAACGGAAGAATACAACGTGAGTTCGCCGCTTCTGTTTAAATCCGAAAGACTCAACGACTGTGCGGTGTAACCTTCGGGCAATCCCATTACTCTTATAGTATAATCGCCCGCCACGTTCGTGAAACCGTATACGCCGTTATCGTCGGTTTTGCCCGATGCCACAAGCTGACTGCCCTTGTATACAAATACGCTTTGGTTGTTAAACAGCAGTCCGCCCTCGGTTTTAAGAGTTACGCTGTAATCAAAAGAAACACCGCCTTCCAGTGCAAAGCTTACGTTGGGCGTTTTTCCGTTAGAAGAAATCACTCCGTTGTAAACATTGCCCGCAGGCAGACCCGATGCCAATACAACCGTGTAATCGCCGTAATCGAGTTCTCTTTCGGCTTTGCCGCTTGCGTCGGTTACCGCAGTGCCGGCAACGCCCGTTCCGCTAAGCCAGTTTACCGTAACGCCGACTGCGGGTTTTCCGTCTTTATCTATTACGGTTGCGGTGTAAAGCACTTTGCTTACACGCAAAGTAATCGTCACTTTACTGAGTATCGAACCTACGGTAACTGCATCGTATACGGTGCCTTCCGCTATTCCCGATAACGACACGGTATAATTAGCCGCGGCAAGCGTGGCTTTTGCAACGCCGTCGGCGTCGGTTACCGCACTGCCTGACGTTTTACTTCCCGATTTCCATAAAACCGTAACGCCTTCGAGCGGTGTTTCGTCGGCATTCAACACGGTAACTTGATATTCGGCAGTCGAACCGGTGTTACCGCATGCCGCGAGGACTACCGAAAGTCCCAAAATAAGCGTCATAAACGCAGTAAATAACAAAAACTTCTTCTTCATAAGTTTTACACCTCTTTATAAAAAAGGGCGCAAGAAATACTATCTTAACGCCATTGTTACATATGTAGTATATCACTCGTTATCCGCAATGTCAAGTAATATGCCTATTCGACGAATATGACGTGTTTGTGAAAGTTAAGTGTAATACCGTAAGCCGCCCGTAAAAAAAAGCGATGCTCTCGCGCATCGCTTTGTTTTCAGTGCCGAAAAGTATAAACCCGCATCACCGAAACGCCGACAAGTCTTTTGCGTAGTTAATCGCTTTATTTATTATATTTGAAAAATCCCTCGCCGGACGCCATTCCGAGCTTACCTTCGTCAATCATCTTTTTTAACATTTTGTGCATGCCTTTAAAATTGTAAGGCGCGAGAAACGACGGAATCTTCACGTACATCGAAACTATATTGTAAGCCGTGGTAATGCCAACGGTATCCAATATCTTAAACGGTCCTTTTGGAGAACCCGTGCCGAGCGTCCAAGCCTTATCGATACTTTCGGGGTCCGATACGCCGTTGACGTATAAATCCATACCAGAAAACAGCAACGGAACGAGCATGGAATTTAACAGGTAACCGGATTTCTCTTTAAGCACGGGCACTGGAATCATTCTCATGGATTCGGCAAATTCCGTGACTTCATCGAAATACCGTTTGTCCGTCGATTTTTGCACCATAACCTCGGTGAGATTGTTTTTCCAAATCGAATTGGCAAAGTGCAACGACAGAAATTTATCGGGTCTTCCCGTAAATTTGGCAAATGTAGACGGAAGCAATGTGGACGAGTTTGTAACGATAACCGTTTTGGCGGGCAGAATCGGCGCAAGCTTTTTGTAAAACGCAATCTTATCGTCCTTATTTTCAGCCATCGACTCTATCACCAAATCGGCGTCTTCAACCGCCTTGGCAATATCGGTTTCGAGCTTGATACCCGCATAAGCTTTTTCCGATTTTTCAAGGCATGTTTTTTTATCGAAATTGTCTTTATCGGCGATACCGAGCGCCCAATCTTCACCCTTCTCCATGCTGTTTATCATGCTTTCGTACACGCCTTTGAGGTTTTCGAGTTTGGGTACGGTGCGGTCTATGCTTGCATTGCTACGCAACCAAATTGTTACATCGAATCCGCAGTATGCAGCCTGATATGCTATTTGACTTCCGAGCACGCCGCCGCCGGCAACAACTATTTTTTTGTAATTCATAATAAAATCCTCCGATAATATTATTTTAGCAAAATAAGACGGAAAAGTCAATAGCGACAGTAAAAAATACTTTCCACTTCCCCGCTAAATCTTATCCGTCTACCCGTTACGGTTTTTCACGCCACCCCGTTTTCGTTATACAAAACAATACGCGAATTCGGATTTGCGCCGAAACGCGGCAAACTTCCCACTCTGCCGATATTAACAATGCCGATTTGCGACAACTTTTTTATATGGAAAATCGACAAATCTCTTTTACGAAATTTGCCGATTTATTGGTGGAGGTGATGGTGACAAATGCGCACCGTTTGCGCAGAAAAAAAGCTTGCCGTTCCGCTCGGCAGTGACGCGGGCATGGATGCAATGTCACGTTGCCGGTAGAACGTAAAACGATAAAGACGCACACTCAAATATACAAGGTAGATAGACGAGAATTTTATTTTGCGGTTGAATTGCCGCTATCCGAATACCCGTTATACGGCAAACAGTTAGTCGCAAGGGATATACGAAAAAATACATAATTAATCTACAATTTTAAGTATATTTTTTTCTACTAATAAAACAGGATAGCGATTCATCCCTTCATTAACACCCTTTTTACCAAATATTTTTTCTATTGTGCCTTTATTTCGTACAGTCATTCCTTGTACAGTTTTTCCGTCAACTTTTTTTCTTTTTATGGCTATACAATTTTCCTCACTTTCTTCAAGAAACTTTACTGCAACTACTGCTTTCCCGTTTTCTTGTGCTGTTAATAGTTGGGCGAATTTAAAATTTCCTGTATCCTTAACTAATTTACACGCTTCCGCATTAAAATCAAGTTGTCCTCTCCCTATACTTACAAATGCAGATGAGCGTCCATCTGTTTGTTTGATTTTCACAATTTGCCATTCCATAATAATATTTCTCCTTATCCTTTTACTGCTTATATTATAAATCATATTGCAGTAATTGTCAACATTATTATTGTTTTTATATAAATTTTAATAATTATTTTGTGTGTTTTTATTTTAAATAAATATATTGCTTTTTCTGTTGCAAAAAAAAGAAACCGCAAATGCGATTTCTCTTTCAGGGGGCGTATCCCCCGTAATGTGAGCCGACTACAAAAAAGATATTCTGCGATTTTTCAAGCGGAGTTGAATCTGTTACATAAAATCATAGTGATTTATTCAAACATTACTTCCAAATCTTCTTCTTTTACCGGAATACATGCAATTTCGGGCAAATCTCCTTCTTGGTCGAAACTGACAAGCCATTGTCCGTTTATATTGCGAGGATCGCATATTATACCATCCATTCCTTTATGTACGCCTTCTCGCGCATACTTTTCTTTTTCCACTATAAGTCTTACTCTGCTACATTCTTTCATTTTTATCTCCTCGCATACGGCGTTGCAAGCTGTATCTTACCGTTAGGATACACCATCCAACCCGATATAAATTTTACCGTACCTATCCTGTCTTTTCTCGGCAATTCTATTTCAATGCTTATGCGTTGCCCATAATCATCCAACTTACCCAATTTGAAATTGCCGCTTTCATACTTTTCTTTTGCTTGCCGTTCAAATTCTTGTTTTAGCCACTTTGAATCCATTTTATCATATCCCCAACTTTCAAACAACTTATTTTTGCCTTTATTTCCCATAGGAGCAAAAATATAGTTTTCGAATTTCCCTAAAAGCGACTGCCGCCCGTCTTCGGAACTTACGCACTCACAATACAGTTTACTTTATGACTATTTCCCTTAATTATATAATATCACATAATTGTTGATTACTTCTGTCAACAATACCGTTTTGTGACAAAATTTTTATAAAAAATGCCGTAATTTGTCTTTCGACAAATTACGACATATTTTTTGGTGGAGGTGATGGGAGTTGAACCCATTTCCGAATCGGGATAAAGAGGGCTTTCTACAAGCTTAGCTTTTTGCAAAGTTTAACGGCGATAACGGCAAAGAGCAAACATTGCCGCCGCGAGTTTTCTAAGTTTCGCACATGCGGTCAAAAACATTCCGCACCGCTACCTCGCCTTAATGTTGACACCTTATCCGTTCAAGCGAGCCGAACAGATTCGGCGACAGCTATATAATTAAGCTGCAAGGGCAAGCGCGGGTGCGCTTACCGTTTTTTGATTGTTAGCGTTTAATTTATTTTGCGTGGTTGAGGCAGTCGACCCTGCCGCTTGCTTTTCCCGCTCCGCACCGACCCGTCGAAGCCGGTACACCCCCATGGGTACTTAGAATACCACAGTTAAGTGATTTTGTCAAGATAAAAACAAACAAGCCTACCGAAGCGCAAAATTCGACGTTTAATGTTGACACCGCCTTTGCCCCGTGTTATAATTCAGTGAGAATTTTTCAATGGAGAGTTGGCGTATAATGCCGAAATCGGGCGAAAAGAAGTACGGCATAACCCTGTTTTCATGCTTTTACAGTTATACGGTTCAGGCAATAGTCAATAACTTTGTACCGTTGCTTTTCATTACTTTTCAGTCGACATACAACATTCCGCTTTATAAAATAACCCTGCTTATAACGGTAAATTTTGCCGTTCAACTGCTTGTAGACCTTATTTCGGTTAAAGCCGTAGACAAAATCGGATACAAACCCTCGGTTATTATCGCGCTGTCGCTTGCAACGGCGGGACTCGGCGGAATTACTTTTCTTCCCGAAATAATTCCCGACGCTTACACGGGACTGCTCATTTCGGTTACATTGTACGCAATCGGCGGCGGGCTTTTGGAAGTTATAATAAGTCCCATAACCGACAGTTGCCCGTCGCAGAACAAAGCCAAGGCTATGAGCATACTGCACTCGTCGTACTGTTGGGGACACGTGGGAGTAGTACTGTTATCCACTCTGTTTTTCTCTTTTATAGGTGTGGAGCACTGGAAGTATCTCGCGCTTATATGGGCACTGTTCCCCGCCGTTAATATCGTGTTTTTCGCCGTTTCGCCCGTTCCTTCTCCATGCAACGGAGAAAAGGGCATGGGCGTGCGCGAACTGTTTAAAAGTAAAATTTTTTGGGCGTTTCTCGTTATGATGCTTTGCGCCGGCGCAAGCGAACAAGCCGTGATACAGTGGGCGTCGAGTTTTGCCGAATCGGGATTAAAGGTATCTAAGGCAATGGGCGACCTTTTGGGCCCTATGCTGTTCGCGCTTTTAATGGGAACGTCGCGCTTTGTTTACGGCAAGTTCGGCAATAAAATAAAACTGCATGCTTTTATGATTTTCAGTTGCGTGCTGTGCGTTTTGTCGTACCTGTGCATTTGTCTTATACCGAGTCCGATAATAAATCTGATTGCATGCGGAATATGCGGGTTCTCGGTGGGAATAATGTGGCCGGGAACTTACTCTACCGCATCGGCTACGCTTAAACGCGGCGGCACGGCTATGTTTGCACTGCTTGCCCTTGCTGGCGATTTGGGTTGTACGACCGGGCCTTCGATTGTAGGTTTTATATCGTCGCAATCGGGCAACATGAAAACGGGGATTCTTACGGCGGTTGTTTTCCCCGTTGTATTGCTTATAATAATATCGGCGATAACGGCAAGAAAAAAGCGACAGGAATTACTGCCGCTTACGGAAAACTCCGATAAAGAAACAGAGTAAAAAGCCGAAAAGCTTAATTTACTGTCTTTGGAACTTGCCGTCCTTTTTATGAACGACTAAGCTTGCGTTGTTCTTTTTGCAAAGAGCGCGGGCAATAGTCATTGCTTCCTCTTTTGTATCCACGCGGCGTACCACACGGTCGATGCCGTCTTTTTTTATAACCCAACTGTCTTTGCTACGGTCGTACTTAACAATAAACTTAACGCTTGCCGCGCCCGAAACTTTGGGACTTACAACCGAAGTTTTATCGTAATAAGCCACTTTGGGCGCGTCCGCAGCCACGCCTTTTTGCTCGGCGGGTTCGTCTATTTCGGTCGTTTCGGTGTCGTCGTCTTCGCTTGCGTTTTTCGTGTCCGTCTTATCTTCCGACTCGGCTTGCGGAGTGTCGCCGAACAGCTCTTTATGCCCCGTTACGGGTGCGAACATCTGTTCGTTGTTCGAGCGCGTGCGCTCGATTTCAAGCTCGGTGCGCGTTTCTCTGAGCTGAGTTTTAAGCTTTTTAATGCGCTTGTTTTTGCACGCTATCGTTATACACAGAATAACGAACAAAAGCACAAATGCCGCCGCAAGTATCGCCCAAAGATAACCGCCCACTTTATCGTTTATTTTGTCAAGAAAATCTTTAAAAGCCGTGCTAATCAAAATTTCCATTTCGATTCTCCCTTTTAATTATTTTATTCGGCAAATCGACAGCGGTTAATTAAAGATAGAAATCTCCGACTATTTCGTATATTGCGTTGTAAAGCTTAGAGGTGTTCATTCTTATCATAACGGGAACTATTGTGTACTCCAAACTTTCGGGGTTTTGCGCACCTTCGAATTTGCTCTCGTACAAATAAACATACTGCCAACGGATTTCGCCGCTCGTGGATTTAACATTCATTATAAGACGGTCGAATTTGACAACGGTCCCCTTTACCTTCAATTCTTTCACCGAATCGAATTCGAGTTCGAGCCTGTACGAACTTTCGGTAGACGCGCAAGCATTACGCGCGGCGTCGATAGTAACTTCTTTATTAACCGTTTTTCCGTCTTCTTCTACGGTTTGGAACTTAGGTCCGTAACTTCCCACAAATTCGAGCGCGGCGTGCATAAGCGAAAATCCCGTGCTTTTGAGCCCCGCGTTAAGCTTACTGCCGTACTTTTGTTTAACGGTTTCGGAAGGAAGCGACATCGAGGAGTTTGACATATCCGCGGAATTTATACGAACGGTTTCGTAGTCCATGAAGTTTTTAAACGGACGTACCGAAACACTGCACAATATAATCACCAAAACGAGTATTGCCGCCACAACGGACGAAACAACTATCACGGGAATCTTTACTTTGTTTTTCATCGTCATAATTTCCTTTTATGCTTTTTTGTCGTTGTATTTTTTTGAGAGCCGCGCATCCAACGCGTCGCGCACTTCTTCGTATGGCTTGCCGTCCATAATCATGTCTACCTCCTCGGTGTAAATGGTTTCGCGCTCGATTAAAAGGCGCACCATACAATCCATGATTTCGCGGTGTTCGGTAAGTTTTTTAACCGCATCTTTGTGTGCGGTTTCGACAAGCTTTGTCACCGCCGCGTCTATCTTTGTTGCAATCGCCTCGCTGTAAGTGTGGGTAGATTGATAATCGCGTCCCAAAAATACTTCCTGATTCGAGCCGTAATAAACGGGTCCGAGTTCCGACATACCCCACTCGGTAACCATTTTACGCGCAATGTCGGTTGCATGCTTAATGTCGCCTACCGCACCCGTTGTTATATCCTGTATAACAAGTTCTTCGGCGGCACGTCCGCCCATGCTCATGGCAAGGTTTGCTTTGAGCTTGCCGATAGTCATGTGGTTGTCGTCGTTTTCGGGACGGGTCATTGTGTAGCCCGCCGCCTGACCGCGCGGAATTATGGATACTTCGTGCACGGGGTCGCACATAGGCTCTAAGCGCGCCACTATTGCGTGTCCCGCCTCGTGATATGCGGTGATTCTCTTGTCGACCTCGGTAACAAGACGCGATTTTTTCTGCGGCCCCATTACAACCTTGTTTATGCCCTCGTACAAGTCTTCCATGCTAATCTGCTTGCGGTTGTCGCGCGCACACAAAATTGCCGCCTCGTTTAAAAGGTTTGCGATTTCCGCACCCGAGAATCCGCTCGTTATGCGGGCAAGCACCTGAAAGTCCACTTCCGGCGAAATGGGCTTGTTGCGGGCATGAACCTTGAATATCGCCTCGCGCCCTCTTACGTCGGGTATGTTTACGTATATCTGTCGGTCGAATCTGCCGGGACGCAGAAGTGCGGGGTCGAGTATGTCGGCTCGGTTGGTTGCCGCCATAACTATAACTCCGTCGTTGGTTTCGAATCCGTCCATCTGAACAAGCAACTGGTTAAGCGTTTGCTCGCGCTCGTCGTGTCCGCCGCCGAGTCCCGCTCCGCGCTGACGCCCCACTGCGTCTATCTCGTCTATAAATATAATGCAGGGCATGTTCTTTTTGGCTTGGTCGAACAGGTCGCGCACGCGGCTCGCGCCCACGCCTACGAACATTTCGACAAAGTCCGAGCCGGAAATCGAAAAGAACGGTACGTTCGCTTCGCCGGCTACGGCTTTTGCAAACAGAGTTTTACCCGTTCCCGGAGGGCCTACCAACAGTACGCCCTTGGGAATACGCGCACCGACATCGGTAAACTTTTTGGGGGACTTCAAAAACTCTACGACTTCGGCAAGCTCCTGCTTTTCCTCGTCGGCTCCGGCAACGTCGGTAAAGCGTACTTTTAAATTCGCCTGCGCGTTGGCCTTGCTTTTGCCGAAGTTCATAGCCTGCTTGTTTTGCCCGCCCATACTGCGCAAAAGGAAGAACGCCATTACTCCTATTAAAATAATGCCGATTATGGGATAAAGAATATTCCATATACTGCCCGAATTTCGGTCGTTAAAGCTCACCACGGGATACACGTAAATCGCTTCCGCCGCGGCTGTCAGCCTCGTCTTTTCGGCGTCGTACTGGGCGGTGCCCTCCTCGAATCCCGCTTTTTTAAGTCCGGCTTCGACATACTCTGCGATTTCCGTCTCACGCTTTTCCTTATAATCCGCCAAAAGCGACTGAATGAACGTATCGCGTGCGTAAGCATAAGCGTCGTATTGCTTGGAACTTGTCGAGTTTGCGTATTTAACGCTCACTTTATCGTTGTTTATGCTGAGAGTTTTGACGTTGCCGTCCATAAGCTCCTGTTCGATTTCGGTAAAAGTGGTTTTGGTTGCGTTACTTAGGGTCGTAGTCACTATCAAAGCAACAATAGCGAATATTACCAAACACGATATAACCGCTATAATTCCCTTTGTGCTTGACTTCAATATATCTACCTCCGAAAAACTTTGCCTAATAAGTAACCCTTGAAAATTAAATTACTACTATGGTATTATATAGTATATCACAATTCTTTCCGCGATATCAAGTAATTGCAGTATATTTTGTATCAAAATGTTGCGTAAAGCCGAGTATTCAATTTAAGCTCAACGCTTGCTTTACACGCCACAATATGTTATAATATATAATGTATGAGTACTCTTTACACAATATTGGGTCTGACCGAAACGGCTACCGACGAGCAAATAAAGCAGGCATACCGCGCGCTTGCAAAACAGTATCACCCCGACCTTCATCCCGGTGATGCCGCTTGTGCGCGCAAATTCGCGCAGATTAACGAAGCAATGGAGCAAATCGGCGACCCCGTTAAACGCAAAGAATACGACAATAAGCGCAAAGCCGAAGAAAAGCGCGCCGAGGCCGCGAAAGCCGCGGGCGGCGCTGCGGCAAATGCCTCGGCGGCGGTAAGAGCCGCGGCGGCGGCAGCGGTACGTGCGGCTCAGGCGGCGCAGAACCGACCGTACATGGGGACTGCGGCGGGCGCACAGCAGGTTATTCAGGATTCATACAGAAAAGGCTATAACGAGGGATTTGCGGCAGGACAGACGGCAGGGCAAAATGCGGCGCAGTCGGCACGCAACGCCGCCGCCGAAACCTGGAAGAAGTCTGCGGACAGTTGGAAAAAAGAAGCGGAAAAATACCGCGATGACGTTGATATATTAAAATCGGCTCTCGATAAAGCGCGCCAACGTGCCGCCGATGCCGAGGCAAGTGCGCACCGCATGGAAATCTCTTTGAAGGTTCAAACCGAAGCTACCGAAGAAGCAAAGCGCGGAATTGCGGCGGAACAGGCGTCAAAGGAATCTATGCGCGAGCTTTTGGAAGGCAAGATAAACGTAGAACGCGAAGCACGCCGTTACTCCGACGAAGACAAAGTAAGACTCAGCCGCGAAGTTATGCGGTTAAAGCAAGAAAACGAACAATTAAAAGAAAAACTGAGTAAGTACGAAAAATACGACGGACCCGAACAGAGCGCGGAAGAAAGCGCGTATATCGACAATCTCGCCGCACGCACTCTCGATATTAACCCCGACAAAAATACTTAAAGCGTTAAACGCGAATTTCCGAACTTTTATTGAATGATAAACACTACCGATTACAAACTTATCTGTCTTTTTGCCGAAGTTATAAACGACGAGGCAATTAAAGGACTTATAAACGCTTACGATTCAGCCGACCCCGATGCCGTTGCAAACGGGGCGGTTTTGTTTTACCGCGCACTCGCCGAGGGCGGTTATGAAACCGCCGCAGACTATATGGCGGCAAAGTTGCGCGAGTGCGAAACTTTGTTTTCGCGGGCGGCGGCACAGGGCAAAGAGGCAAAGCTCGTTAAGCGAGCCGATTCCGAGCTTGACGCGCTTAAACGCATAACCGAAATAAGCAGTGACATTTTAAAAGATAAAATGCCCGAATCGGCACGCAATCTGTTCCCAAAGTGGAAAAGCGGCACGCTCGAACTGTCGGCAAAAACGCTTGCCGCACAATACAGACAAAACGGCTACGGTGCGTTTACCCGCCCCGCCCTTTTGTTTGACGAAAAAACGGGGAAATTCGCGGCGGTGAAAAGTCTTTCCCCTACCCGTTTGAGCGACTTAAAAGAATATGCCGAAGAAAAAGCGGCGGCTGTAAACAACACGCTTGCTTTTATCGACGGACGCAAGGCAAGCAACGTGCTTTTTTACGGCGACAGAGGCACGGGAAAATCCAGCACGGTGCAAGCGCTTATAAACGAGTATCACGACAGAGGACTAAGACTTATTCAACTTAACAAATCGGCAATTCCGCACTTAGGCGCGGTAAAAGAAAAACTTGCCGAATTTCCTTACCTTAAATTCGTACTGTTTTTCGACGATTTGACTTTTTCCGCCGACGACGACTTGTTTTCCGCACTTAAAGCCGAGGCGGAAGGCGGGCTTTCCGCCGCAAGCAACGCGCTTATTTACGTGACAACCAACCGACGGCATCTTGTTAAAGAGAGTCTTTCGGCACGCGAGTGCGACGACGTACATGCCGCCGACACCGCAGAAGAACAGCTTTCGCTTTTCGACCGTTTCGGTCTTGTGATAACATATATTGCGCCGGATAAAAAAGAATACGTTTCGATATTGCAACAGATTTTGCGCGACCGCAACATAGAGCTGTCGTACGACGAAGCGGCGAGCTTAGCCGAACGCTACGCACTGCGCAAAGGCGGCAGAACGCCGCGCGCCGCAAAACAGCTTGCCGACATGATAGAATCGGAAAAAAGGTTTTAAGGATAATACAAGATAAATAAACAAGGGGCAAGACACTTGCGAGAGTGTCTTGCCCCTTTTGCGGTTTTTACTTAGCATTTCAAATTCGAGAAATCGTTAAGCCGTTATTCCAACTCGAACGCACCCGTATACAATTTGTAATACTGACCTTTTTGCGCTATAAGATGTTCGTGGTTGCCGCTCTCGATAATTCTGCCGTGGTCGAGCACCATGATAACGTCGGCGCTACGCACGGTAGAAAGCCTGTGCGCTATAATAAATACGGTGCGTCCGCGCATAAGACGGTTACACCCCTCTTGCACGATTTGTTCGGTTCGGGTGTCGATACTGCTTGTCGCCTCGTCCATAATCATAACGGGGGCGTCGGCAACCGCGGCGCGCGCAATACTCAAAAGCTGTCTTTGCCCTTGCGAAAGGTTTGCGCCGTCATGAGTAAGCAGAGTATCGTATCCGTCGGGAAGGTGCGTGATAAAGTCGTGTGCTCCGGCAAGCTTAGCCGCCGCTTCGACTTCTTCGTCGGTAGCGTCCAGTCTGCCGTACCGAATGTTTTCGCGCACGGAGCCCGTAAACAGATTGGTGTCTTGCAATACCATGCCCAGCGAACGGCGTAGGTCGTTCTTTTTTATTTTATTGATATTTATGCCGTCATAGCGAATCTTGCCGTCGGCTATATCGTAAAAGCGGTTGATTAAGTTCGTAATTGTCGTCTTGCCCGCGCCCGTCGAGCCTACAAAAGCCACCTTCTGCCCCTGCTCGGCATTAACCGTTACGCCGTGCAGAACGGTTTTGTTTTCTTCGTAGCCGAAGTCTACGTTATCCAAAAGAATATGCCCGCACAATTCGGTATAGGTAACGGTGCCGTCGGCGGAGTGCGGATGACGCCACGCCCATCTGCCCGTGCGTTCGGCGGATTCGGTTATGTTGCCGTTTTCGTCTATGTCGGCGTTTACCAAAGTCACGTAGCCGTCGTCCGCCTCCGGTTCGGCGTCGAGTAGTGCGAACACGCGCCCCGCGCCCGCGCTTGCCTGAACAACCGAGTTGAGCGTTTGCGCCATTTGCATTACGTTGTTTGAAAACGAGCGGCTCATTGCAAGAAACGAAACTATTACGCCGACGCCCAAAGCGTTTGTACCGAGTATGTTCAGATTAAGCGCGCCGCTTAAAATCATTGCGCCGCCGACAAAAGCGATAACTACGTACATAAGGTTGCCGAGATTTCCCATTATGGGTCCGAGTATGTTTGCAAAGCCGTTCGCTTTGTCGGCACAATCGAAAAGTTCGTCGTTTACGGCGTCAAATTCGCGCTTTACCGCAGGCTCGTGGCAGAACACTTTTATAACCTTCTGCCCGTTCATCATTTCTTCTATGTAACCTTCGGTTTTAGCGATTGCTTTTTGCTGACGTTTGAAGTTATGCGAACTTTTGCCGCCCACAAACCGAGTGGCTATTATCATTATAACCGCAAAGCCGAGCACGATTAAAGTAAGCCATATGCTGTAATAAATCATTACTCCCAAAAAGGACAACAGCATGACCGACGCGCAAAAGATTGCGGGAATGCACTGAGTTGCAAGTTGCATTATTGCGTCTACGTCGTTGGTGTAACAACTCATTATGTCGCCGTGCGTATGGGTGTCGAAGTATTTAATCGGCAGACTCTGCATGTTCTCGAACATGTCTTTTCTTATCTGCGTTAAAAAATCGTGCGCGACAATCGCCATAAGCTGAGTGTGAATATGAACCGCTATAACTGCTACCGCAAACACTCCGCCCATTATAATCATAATGGTAAACAGCTTTGACATCATTTCTTTAACGGTCATTCCGCCCTCTATTACGGGCGTTATACAGCCGTCGATAATCCGTTCCAAGAAAACGGACGCCGACACGTTTGCCGCCGATGCAATCAAAATACAAAAGAGAACTACTATGAGCTTGCCTTTGTAGCGCGAAAACATGTACTTTAACAGTCGCCCGAGCACATGAGGTCGTGCGGCTTTTATGTTGCGGTTTTTTGCGTTTTCGGTATTCACTCCGCATCACCTCCCTGCTTGTTCTGCGACTCGTAAACTTCGCGATAGATAGCGTTTGTTTTCAAAAGCTCGTCGTGCGTCCCCACGGCGTCTATCTGTCCGTTATCCAAAACGACAATGCGGTTGCACTCCATAACCGACGCCGTGCGCTGAGCGATTATTATTTTCGTGGTATCGGGTATATCGTCGCGAAACGCCTTACGTATAAGTGCGTCGGTGCGTGTATCGACTGCGCTCGTCGAGTCGTCGAGTATCAAAATTTTCGGCTTTTTCAGTAGCGCGCGGGCAATGGTAAGCCGTTGTTTCTGCCCGCCCGATACGTTTGTGCCGCCCTGCTCGATGTGAGTATTGTAGCCGTCGGGGAAAGAACTTACAAATTCGTCGGCGCAGGCAAGATTTGCGGCATGCCTGAGTTCCTCGTCGGTTGCGTTTTCGTCGCCCCAGCGCAGGTTATCGGCAATACTACCCGAGAACAGAAGATTCTTTTGCAATACCATTGCAACGCTGTTTCTGAGAGTGTCGAGGTCGTAGTTTTTTACGTCCTCGCCGCCCACTTTAACACACCCGAGACTTGCGTCGTAAAGGCGCGGAATAAGCTGAACGAGCGATGTTTTGCCGCTGCCCGTGCCGCCTATTATTCCTATCGTTTCGCCGCTCTTTATATGTAGGTCTATTCCCGTAAGCGCGTTAGCCGACGCCGATTCGGTATACTTAAAGCTCACGCCGCAAAAGTCTATGTCGCCGTTTTTAACCTCGGTCACGGCGTTTTCGGGCGAAGTGATTTCGCTCGGTTCGTTAAGCACTTCCGCAATACGTTTTGCCGACGCCGACGCCATGATAATCATAACAAGCACCATTGCAAGCATCATAAGCGACGAAAGTATCTGTCCTATGTAAGTGAATAAACTTGCAATGTCGCCCGTGCTAAGCTCGCCGAACTCGCCTGCCGTAAAATCGAAAGTGTTCACCACGAGCATAGCTCCGAGCGAACTGATAAGCAACATAGAGGAAAAAATGCAGAACCACATTACGGGATTATTGAGCGCCAAAATGCGTTCGGCACGCGTGAAGGTTTTGCGTATATCTTCCGCGCTTTTGCCGAATTTCTCTTTTTCGTACTCCTCGCGAACATAGGTTTTTACAACTCTCATGCCCTTTATGTTTTCTTGCACCGAATCGTTGAGCGCGTCGTATTGCTTGAAAACCTTGTCGAACATGGGGTAAACTTTCCAAATAAGAAGTGCAAGCGCACCGCCCAAAACGGGGACTACGCACAAAAATATGCACGTCATTTTAACGCTTATAGTAAACGACATTACAAGCGCGGTTATGAGCATAAGCGGAAAGCGCACCGCCATTCTTATGAGCATCATGTATGCGTTCTGCACATTGGTTACGTCGGTGGTAAGGCGTGTTACAAGTCCCGCCGACGAAAATTTATCTATGTTGCCGAACGAAAAACTCTGAACTTTATAAAATAAATCGTGTCTTAAATTTCTTGCAAAACCCGTTGCCGCCCGCGCCGCAAGACGCCCCGAAAGCACGCCGAAAACCAGCGACACCATTGCCATTGCGATAAGTATGCACCCGAATTTGAAAACGGGCGCGATTTTGCCGCCGTAAAATTCGTCTATAAGCATAGACATTATGCGAGGTATAAGACATTCCATTGCAACCTCTCCCACCATAAATACGGGGGTGAGTACCGATTGCAATTTATATTGTCGCACGCTTTTTACAAGCGTTTTCAATACCATTGAATATTCCTCCGATGTATACTTCTTGATAGTATATAAGAATAAAAATTTAATGTCAAGAAGAATATAAGTAATTTTTTACATCTTGAATTTTGATAAAACCGACTCAATCGAACGATATATTTGATAATCCGCAATTTTCGATTCGCGGATAAATAATTTCGCATTTTTTAAATCCTCATTCGAAAAGCAAGAAATATGCCACTTTACATTTTGGGGCAATAACTTTTTAAGTTGCTTAAAATAATGTTTATCCGCTCTCCCGAGTGAATGACCCAACACATAAACGGCTTTTACTTCATTGAAATTTGCGCTTTTATTCTGCAAACGATTTAAAAGCAACCGCCACTGAGCGGGTGGATTTTTATAAAATTTCTTTAAAACCGTTTCTATAACATATAACCCCGCAAACCTTCCGCCTAATTTAATGACATCGGGAACGGTATCGACCGATTTTCCGTGACCGAAAATAATCGACTCCGTATCGTTAGCGTTACCGTGAATATGTATAACATCATTATCATCGACGCCGAATTTGCGCGTAAGCGTATCGGTATAATTAAAGTTTATAAACAGACTGTCGTTAAAACAAAATTTATCGTTTACGGATATACAATTACCGTCAATACTTTTAATCCATTCCGAAAAGCTTTTTCGGATTATTTCATAAGAGTAGTCGCAATCAAGGCGAATATCCTTTAAGTCTTCGATTTCCTTTCCGAAATGCAGATTGATAGCAACGTCACCGTTTGGGAAAACCGTAACCTTTGCTTTTGTAATTTTTCTGTTCTTCTTCGGTAATAGCAAATTGCTCACCGCATCGAATACACTTTTTTATAATTTCCATAAATCTTTTAAAAGCACCTATTCTTAATCTTTTGACTATTCGATAAATCCCCCGCCGCATTTAAGGCGAGGGATTTTATACTCTATTCGATTACGCATTAAAAATCAGTTGGTTAATACGAACATTGCAATGAACAGCACGGTAATAACCCAAGTGGGAACGGAAATCTTTTTGATTTTACCGCTGCAAACCTGAATCAGTACGTACGAAATCATGCCCGCGCCGATACCCTTACTTATGCTGTAACCGAGAAGCATTACTATAAAAGTAATGAAAGCGACAGCAACCGCTCCTATGTCTTCCCAATCCACTTTTGTTATCGAGCTAACCATAAGCACGCCTACCCAAATAAGAGCGGGTGCGGTAGCCGCCGACGGAATAAGTTGAGCAATGGGGCTTAAAAACATTGCAACCAAAAAGCACGCCGCAGTTACAAGAGAAGTAAAGCCGGTTTTGCCGCCCGCCGCAACGCCCGACGAAGATTCCACAAATGTTGTAACGGTGGAAGTTCCCGCAACCGCGCCCACGCAAGTTCCGATAGCGTCGGAAAGCATCATTTTTTCCATACGGATAGGCGTTCCGTTCTCGTACAAAAGATTACCCTTTTGACAAGCTCCGTAAAGCGTGCCCAAAGTATCGAACATATCAATCATGCACATGGAGAGCGCGGTGGTTATAAGCAGAACCACAAGCGTTCCCTCGTTGTTTCCTTTAATGCCGAGATACGACGTAAAGCTGAATCCCTCGGTAAACAATTTGCCGACGGAATTTTTGCCCCATGCGGCAAACGCGCTGAACGGACTTGTCCACGACTCCGCAACGCCCGCGAAAATACTCTTGCATACAGCGTCTTTGCAAGCATAGCCTATGCCCGCCATTATGTAATAAAGCGCGGCAGAGCCGAGTATGCCCCAAAGAATCGCGCCCTTTATCTTTTTACGCGACATAACCGCTATTGCAATTACGCCAGCAATAGCTACAATCGCGGATAATACGCCGCCGAAAGTAAAGCCTTCGGCAAGCACGTTGAACGATATAAACCCGCTTATGGTTCCGCCGTCGACTCCGCCAGTGTAGCCTATTACGTTTCCGAGCTCGTCGTAAATGGCGGTTGCCGATGCGGTTGACTGAATGATGCCCGCGCTCTGCATACCTATGTACGCAATGAATAAGCCTATGCCTACGGGTATTGCGTGGCGCACCGCTTCGGGAATTGCGGCAAATATCTTTTTGCGCAAGCCGGTTACGGTAAGAATTACGAATATAACGCCTTCGATAAGAGTGAACATCATGCAGTTGGCGTACGTAAGTCCCGTTCCTTTATCTAAAAGCGTGTACACTATAAATGCGTTAATGCCCATGCCGGAAGCCTGCGCAAGCGGCATACGCGCAAGCAGCGACATTAAAATCGTGCCCGCTACCGCACCGATTGCGGTTGCAATATAAGCCGCGCCGTACGGATTATCCCCGCCTATAACGCCGGAGAACATTCCCGCGTTTACCATGAGAATATATGCCATAGCCATAAAGGTGGTTATGCCGGCCATAATCTCGGTTTTGAAATTAGAGCCCGATTTCGTAATTCCGAAAAATTTATCGAATCGGTTAAGTTTTTTGGGCGGTACGGTCGCCTCGGCGGTCGCCGCTCCCCCGCTCTCCGTCGTGTCGGCTGTTACTTCCGCTTGTTCCGAAACAACCTGCGTTTCGGTAACTTCCGACTGTTTGCTTTCGTCTTTCATATATACCTCCTACATTTGTATTTCCTATCCGTCCTGCGTTTTTTGTAAAAAAGCAGGCAAAAAACTTTTAACCGAGGGATTTTTATATTTACCCCCCCCTTGTGTTTCCCCGCTATTTCTCGTACACTTCGCGCTTCAACACGCCTATGTACGGCAAGTTGCGGTACATCTGCGCGTAGTCGAGTCCGTAACCCACAATAAACTCGTCGCCTATTTCGTAACAAGAGTAATCGGCTTTTACGGGAACCGTGCGGCGTGACGGTTTATCGAACAGCGTTACCGTGGTAAACGAGTTTGCGCCGCGCCCCATAATAAGGTCGCGCATTCTTACAAGAGTGTTTCCCGAGTCCACTATATCTTCAACGAGTATTACGTCGCGCCCCTCTACCGACGCCGCCAAATCCATAACTATTTTCGGCATGCCAGAGCTTACCGTGCCTTTGCCGTACGACGACACCGTCATAAAGTCGAGCTGTACGGGCGTTTTCATACTGCGAACAAGGTCGCAGTAAAAGAACACACTGCCTTTAAGCACGCTTATTGCAAGCGGCGGATTTTTACTGCCCGAAAAGCGTTCGTCGAGCCATGCGGCTGCTTTTTTCACCGCCTCGGCTATCTGCCGCTCGTTTATTACAATACTTTCCAAATCTTTATTCATAAGTACAACTCCGCGTTTATCGCTTGCATTAAATCCGTTAAAGCACAAAAGACGAGGCGGCAACTACCGCGTCGCCTCGTCTTTTGACCGACTTTCTTATTCTTCCGTAACTTCTTCGGTTTCTTCTTCCGGCTCGGGCTGAGCAACCGCAACGCCTACTACGCTGCAACCCTCTTGCTTCATCTTCATTATGCGAACGCCCTGCGTATCGCGGCTTATCTTGCTGATTTCTTTTGCGCGCATACGTATAATGGTGCCGTTGTCCGCTATAATCATAATGTCGTCGTCGGGATTTATCTGCTTCATGTTTACAAGACGCCCCGTCTTTTTATTGAACGTGCCCGCCTTAATGCCCTTGCCCGCACGGCTTTGCAGTCTGTAATCGTCCAAATCGGTGCGCTTACCGTAGCCGTTCTGCGACACGGTGAGAATCTCGCATCCGTCGCGCACAACGGTCATATCTACAATGAAGTCGTCCTCGTCTATCTTCATGGATTTTACGCCGCGAGTGCCGCGTCCCATAAGGCGAACGTCGTCTTCGGCAAAGCGTATACACTTGCCCGCGCTCGACGCAACAAGTATTTCATCGCGTCCGCACGTAAGCTGAACGGATATAAGTTCGTCGCCTTCCACGAGTACTATCGCTATCTTACCCACTTTGCGGATAGATGCAAATTCGTCGAGCGACGTCTTTTTTATAAGACCCTGTTTTGTTGCCATAATAAGGTTGCCGCGCGTATCCTCTTTAATGGGGATAACCGCATTAACCTTTTCGCCCTCGCCGAGTTGCAGAAGATTTACAATCGCTCTGCCGCGCGCGGTGCGTTCCGCCTCGGGAACTTCGTATGCTTTAATGCAATACACTTTGCCGAAGTTCGTGAAGAACAACAGGTCGTCGTGCGTGCAGGTTACGAACATGTTTTCCACAAAGTCTTCTTCTTTGGGGCGATGCGCCGTAATTCCCTTGCCGCCGCGGTGCTGAATCTTGTATTCGGTGGTGGGCAAACGCTTAATGTAGCCCGAGTGCGTCATTGAAATAACCACGTCCTCGCGCTCGATAAGGTCGCCTATGTCGATTTCGTTGTAGTCTATGCAAAGCTCGGTGCGGCGGGGAGAATCGTATTTTTCCTTAACTTCGTTAAGTTCGGTTTTAACGATTTCCTCCACGCGGTGCGGGTTTGCTATTATGTTTTTAAGGTCGGCAATCGTTTCTTTGAGTGCGGCAAGCTCGGCGCGAAGGTGCTCCACTTCCAAACTCGTAAGGCGTTGCAAGCGCATTTCGAGAATTGCGTTTGCCTGTTTATCGGATAAGATAAACTCGCTCATGAGTTTTTCGCACGCCTCGTACTTATCGCGGCTTGCTTTTATAATTGCAACTACTTTATCGATGTTTGCAAGGGCTTTTACAAGACCTTCCAAAATGTGTGCGCGTTCTTCCGCCTTTTCAAGGTCGTAACGGGTGCGGCGCAATACCACCTCTTTTTGATGTTCGAGGTAATAGTACAGCATTTCTTTAAGATTGAGAATCTTAGGCTCGCCGTTTACGAGTGCCAAAAAGGTTATGCCGTTGGAAACCTGCAACTCGGTGTGTTTGAAAAGAGTGTTAAGCACAACCTGCGCCTGAGCGTCGCGCTTGATTTCGATTACTATGCGCATGCCCTGACGGTCGCTTTCGTCGCGTATGTCGCTTATGCCCTCTACCCTCTTATCTTTAACCAAATCCGCCATGTGCTTAATAAGCTCGGCTTTGTTTACCTGATAAGGAAGTTCGGTTACTATGATACGCTGACGGTTTTGCGAACTGCCGTCGCGCATGGGGTATTCCTCTACTTCCGTTTTGGCGCGCATGAGTACGCCGCCTCTACCCGTGCGGTATGCGTGGCGCACGCCCGCTCTGCCCATAATTAAGCCGCCCGTGGGGAAATCGGGCGCGGGAATGTAGCGCATAAGCTCGTCTACCGTTATTTCGGGATTGTCGATTAGCGCGCATACGCCGTTTATAACTTCGCCTAAGTTATGCGGCGGAATATTGGTTGCCATACCTACGGCTATACCGTCGGAACCGTTTACCAAAAGGTTGGGGAAACGGGCGGGCAGAACGGTGGGCTGCTCTAACGTATCGTCGAAGTTAGGATACCAATCAACCGTTTCTTTATCTATGTCGCGAAGCATTTCGCCCGCTATCTTACTGAGTCGCGCTTCGGTGTAACGCTGAGCCGCGGGAGGGTCGCCGTCTACCGAACCGAAGTTTCCGTGTCCGTCTACAAGCGGGCAACGTATGGTAAAGTCTTGCGCAAGACGCACCATAGCCATGTAAACCGCGCTGTCGCCGTGCGGGTGATACTTACCCAAAACGTCGCCGACAACGCGCGCGCATTTGCGGTACGGCTTGTCGGAAAACAAATTGAGTTCGCCCATAGAGTAAAGTATACGACGGTGAACGGGTTTTAAGCCGTCGCGCACATCGGGTATTGCACGCGATACGTTTACCGCCATAGCGTAGGCTATAAAGGAAGTTTTCATTTCTTCCTCTAATTGCACCTTTATTACTTTGGTGTTGTCTACGTGCTTGATTTCTTCATCGGTGTAAGTACGTTTCTTCATTACTGTTTATACCTCATTTACGGCTTTTTGCAAAAAGCCTTGTAAAAACTTTCGGCTTTTTGTAAAAAGCCTTGCAAAAACTTTTAATATTTTTGGCATATAGCGGCACAACCGAGGTGGCAAAAACGGCGCGGATTTTTTTGGGCAGTCGGTGCGCACACGAGGGAACTTTGTCACCTCGACCGAAGCGGAGAGGTCTTTTAAGATTCCTCGACTT
>CAMUAL010000022.1 GCA_947086925.1 uncultured Clostridia bacterium | reverse complement strand
CTCGGGCTGTACGTTTTGAAGTGCCGCAAGAAGTATAATCATTTGATAGCCCGCACCCTGCCATACCGACATGAATATTATGCTGTACATTGCCTGATTAGGGTCGTGCAGAAAGCCTTGCGCCTCTATTCCGAAAACACCGAGTATAAGATTGAATAATCCGCTCGTGTCGTAGAAATTCATAAACAGCAATGCAACAACCGTCATAGAGGTAATTACGGGCGCAAAATACGCAAGCTTGAAAATTCCGAATCCCTTTGCGGTACGGTTTACCAAAAGCGCGAGTACAAGCGCAAGTCCGCATTGAAGCGGCACCACGAACACAGCAAACTTAACGGTATTGAGTATCGCTTTACCGAACACGGCATCGCGAAAAAGCTCGGCATAGTGCTTAAACCCCACAAATGCGTTAAGCCCGCGCAACATGTGATAATCGGTAAAACTGAACACAAAGCTCAGCACTATGGGTGCAATAAGGAATACCGCGCCGAACAACACTGCGGGCAAGCAGAACAGCCAACCCGTAACATCGTACCGCTTTTGTCTTGCCGATGTTTTCTTTTTAGCCAATTCGAGCATATGCCCCTCCCCGTTTATTTGTAGCTTGCCTGTCTTATTTTGGTGTCGATTTGCGTTGCGGTGGAATTCAGTTTATCCTGAATATTCGGGTTTGTATCGGACACGATTTCATTGAGTGCCTTCGATAAAAGCGGACTGAACTCGGCATAAGCTATGGTTTTTATGCGCGGCGTTGCGGCGGCGAAAATCTGTTCTTTAATGCGAACGTACGCGCCGTTTTGCACCGTTGAGCCGTCTTTGTATTCTTCCATTGTACCGTAAAGCGATTTGCGCGCAGGAGGCGACGCCGTTTGGCTCGCAAAGCTCTCGCAAGACTGCACGCTCGTAAGGAACTTTATAAACTCGGCTGCGGCAATGCGCTTATTTACGGCGCAGTCGCTGCTTATCGCAAGAGTCCACCCTCCGCACGGCACCGAGTAACTGCCGTCGTTGTTACGAGGATAATAGGTTGCGTCCCAATCTTCGGAAATATTTGAAAATTCGTTGAATTTGGTTATGTTCTGCGTGCCCGTAAAGTACATAGACGCCTTACAGTCGGTGCCCGTAGTTCCCTCTTTTACTCCGTCGTCGTAAAAGTCCGTTCCGCTTGCCGACGGATTTATCGCGCGGTTGTTGCGCAGATTGCGCAGGTAATTGCCCGCCGCGATACCCTTTGCCGAATTTACGTTGCCGCTCGCGGTAAGCGCATCGTTCCCGAGAATACTGCCGCCCCACATGGGTGAAAACGCGTAGCTCATCCACTCGGTTTTATCGCCCGTTATACTGAGTCCGTAACGCGTTTTGTTTCCGCCTATGCTTGTAGTCATCTTCTTTGCGATTTCGGCAAGTTGGTCGAAAGTCCATGCGTTTTCGGGCGACGTAGGAAGCGTTACGGGCGTTTCGTCTTCGAATCTCGGATTCGTTTTCAAAAACGCGTTCATGTACGACTTACGGTAGAAAACCATAATCGTGCTGTCTACTATGCTGAGTGCGTAAAGTCTGTCGTTATACGTCCCCTGATCGAGCACGTAGTCCATAAAGTCGGAAATGTAAGTTTCGGTTATATAGTTGTCGAGCGGAATTATCATTTTGTTATATGCCCAGTTGCTTACATACGGACCGTCCATATACATAACGTCGGGTAACCCCTCGGCAACACGCAAGCCTATTTGCTGTTCGTACGAGCTTGTATCGCCACGCACAAGAACTTCTTCTTTAACGGATATTCTGCCCGCATATTCGGAATTAAAAGCCCCTACGGCTTCCGTCCACCATTTTTCCTGCGCATCGTTTCCGCGCGGGCGAATAAAACTTACCGACACTTCTTTGTCGGTAGTGAAGTCTTCGCCGTCTTTCAAACCGAGAAATTCGTTTTTGCCCGCAACGTCGTCTCCTCCGCCGCATGCAAACAAGCAAAGAGTCATCATTATCGCCAAAACAGCCGCACATATCTTTTTCATCTTAAACCCTCCTATTTTTTCGCGCCTTTACGCGTATATTTATTTGTTTACCGTTTCGAAACCGAATTCACAATCGGCGGATACAAAACGCAATCCGTTTTCTTCTTCCGTAGCCGCATATTCCTCTTTCGGCAATATAAGCCGCCCGAAATCTCCGCGGAAATCATAGCGTGTAAACAGTCGGTGTTTGTATTCCGACAGTTGCGGCATTATTATATATGCCTTTTCGGTTTCTGAAACATGCACAAGTCTTGCGCGGCTTATAACTCCCGAAGAATCCGAAACGCACTTCATAACTTTTACGGCGACATTGCCCGAATCAGCCGTTTCGGACAACTGCGCGAATAAATTGCGCTGACGCCTGTTTTGTTTTATAAGCGAAACCGTAATACCGCATGCCGCCGCTATTCCCGCTATGTTTACTATCACGCACACATACACAGCCATGTAATTATAAAAAGCGTTCGTAATATCGAGCGCGAGCAACCCCGTTAAAAGCAAAGCCGAAAGCGGCACGAAAACTTTAAAGTTTTCCTGCACCGCAAGTATTTGCCTTTTACAGTAATCGTAATTGCTGTTCTTTTTTTCCAAGCTATACATTATTTTATAGCCTCCTCATCACGGCAATTTCCCTGTACCTAAGCTGTAACACCATTGATTGACAGTTATATGTCAATCGTTTGACATATTTATAATATACTACACTATGCAAAGTTTGTCAATACTTTTTCGAAAATTTTTTCAAAGTATTTTTTTGCCATAGTTGCAAACAGAGGAAACGGAACGAAAAACATACGAAAAACGCCAACGTCGGCGGTGCCCGACAGTGGCGTTTTTCGTCTATATGAGGAAGAAAATATATCTTTGCCAAACGGTAATTTAAGCTATTTTAATGCTGCAATTACCTTTCGGCGAAAGCCGAACAGAGAATTTTCCGTCTGCCGACTTCTGCGGCGTAAGATTGGTTTCGGTGCCGTCGGATGCGGTTACGGTTGCGGTATACGCGCCCTTACCCGCAAAATCGGAAAATATAAGATTGAATTCGGTATTCACGGCGTCGGAAGATTCAAGAGTGATTTCGCCGTTTTTCTTTACGCATACGTTAAAGTTTTTACCCGAATAGTACACGTTTTTCGCGCCCATGTCGTTGTATTGCGACGACATATTCGGCTCGATATGGAGTCCGTCGTATTCCGCATTTACGCCCATAAAGCCGCGCACGTAGCTCACGGGAACCAATCCGCTTTCGGGGAACTCGCCTATAACGCCCAAAACCCACTGACTGCCGTATTGATTGTACGGGTCGCGCAACAGCTTATCTACCGCATACTCGTCGGCAACGGTAATAAAGCGTTGCAATGCACTGTCGGTGTAGCCGTACTTAATGCGACTCATAAGCTCGAAAAACGAGGTGTAAAATATAGCTCCGCCGTTTTCGCAGTGCATGCCGAACTTCGAGTTTGTGAACACGTTTATGCCGGAAGGCGCGTGCCACCACGTTTCGTATCTGCTGCCGTCGGCATTAAGCTCTTTGACCGACTCTATGGGAACGGTGTTCGTTATGGGCGCAATATTCCACGTATCGAGAATATCGAGTCCTTTAACGGTGTCGAACTCTACGATTCTTTTTCCGTCAATCCACTCGAATATTTTTTCGGCTTTTTCATAGTCGCCCGCACCGTAATATAGAGCTTCGGTATTTAAAAACGTCAAGCCGAAGTCGTAACTCTTACCGCTTTTCGATATTCCCGATATATACCTGCCCTTTTGCGAATCCCAATAAGTTTCGTCGTAAAGCCTGCGCGCGGTCTGCAAAAGTTCGGACATCTGCGACTCTTTGACTTCGTCGCCGGTCATGCGGTAAATATCCCCCATTGCCGCAACCGCTCCCAAAAACAGCGCGCCTTCGTAAGGGTCTTTATATCCGAAGCAAAGGTTATCCCAATAGTTTGAGCTTGCCGAACCGAGTTCTCCCGTGTTTTCTTCGTTGTCGATTATAAGAAGTCCGTTATTGCCGTTGAGCGTCGTAAGCGCGTACTGCAACGCTTTTTCGGTTTTTTCGAGCACCGTTCTGCCGCGCGACGAATCGTCGTAATTATACTGCACGTCGTCTACTACGGGCGAAGTGTTTGCGGTGGTTCGGTCTACCTCGTTCAAAAGACTTGTGCTATTATCCCAAACACAGAACTCACGCACGGCGTTTATAAAGTTGAAAAGTTGGTCGAAGTGATACACTGCGGTGTACGACGCGTCGTTTTGGTTGTAGCCCGCGCCGCCCCACGTTTCGCTTTCCGCCCACGACCACAAAAATCCGTCGGCTCGCTGAGGATAATCTCTCAGAGCCGTGCGGCTTCTTGCGCGATAGTTACCATTTGCATACCACGAGAATTTCGCCGCGTTCCAATAAAGCCACGATGAGTTCGCGCTGTACGACGCAACCGCGCCGCCGTTCGCCTCGCCGAATTCGTCCCAAAGCGCGTTTGCAACGTAAGTTACCGCATCGTTGCCCGAACTGTAAAAAGTGGAATCGATAAAGCGTTCGTCGGCGTCGCTAAGTCCGAGTTCGGTATACGACACAAGCGGTTTCGATTCGCGCTCGGGTAGCTTTGTTCCTTCGGGTTGTTTATTGCCGCAACCCACTGCGCAAAACGCGCAGATTGCCGCCAAAACGAATGTAAAAAGTTTTTTCATTTCATATTTCCCCATTTACTCTGCGGTTATGTTTACCCTGTACACCGCCGTCAATCCGTTTAAGTCGAGGGTAACAAATCCGTCGGAATCCACGTCGGCGGTAACGGTTTTAACGGTGCCGCCCACGTTGTTTTTACACACCGCGGTAACCTTTTTGCCTGCGGCGGGTTTGTATTCGAGAGTCATGTCTACACCCGTGCCTTTTATTGTGGCAGAGCCGTCTTTTTTTGTTTCTATGGCATACGATTTTCCGCCGTACACAACCTTTTGCACGCCCAAAACCGAATATGCAGTTCCGAACTGCGGAGCTACCGTAAGCGCGCCGACCTCGGGACGTATGCCGCATAATGCGTACAGATAAACGCACGGAGTCAATCCGCTTTCGGGAAATTCTCCGCAAAGTCCTTCGAGCCAGTTGCCTATATCGGAATTAAGCTTGTTGAATTTGTAAACATCGGCGATTTGTTGCAGGCGTTTTATTACGCTGTCCGCGCCCTGATATTCGGCACGCGTCATAAGCTCGTAATAAACGGTGTAAAAAATATAACCGCCGTTTTCGAGATGCATATTATACCGAGCGTTGGTAAATTCGCTTATCGCGCCGTTGGGGTTGTGCCACCACGAAACGGAATTTTCCGACTTCGATTCGTAAGAAACCGTATTACTGCGCGGCGCAAGCACAAGTCCTTCGGGTATACGTTCGGACGAGCCGACTTGCCTGTAATACTCGTTTATAATATCGGAATAGCTCAATATGCTTTTGCCCGTAACGGTGTCGCCCGTTACCGTCCTAACTCCGTCTACCCAATCGAGCACGCTCTTTGCCTTGACTTTGTCGCCCAAACCGTATTTGAGTGCCTCGAAGTTTAAAAAGGTAAGTCCGTAATCGTGTTTTACGTTGTCGGTATCTATCGTGCTTATATATCGTCCCGTTTCGGAACTATAATAAAGCTCGTCGTACTTACTCTTAACCGTTTTCATAAGCGACTCGTACTTTTCCGCCTCTTGCACTTTGCCGAGTGCGCGTTCGATTCCCGCCATAGCTTCGAGCGACTCGTAAAACAGCGCGTTCTCGTAAGCGTCGAAATTTCCGAAGCACAAGTTATCCCAATAGTTGGAACTCGACGAGCCGAATTTTCCCGTGTTGTCCCATTCGTCGAAAAATTTATTTACGCCGTCGTTCATAACAACGGACTTTTCGGTAATTCGGATATGTCCCTTTTCGCCTTCGAGATTGTTTAAAATATAGTTCATCGCCGACTTGACTTTTTCGTAAACGGTCTTTCCCTTAGAGGCGTCCAAAGCCGAATCGGAGCCGAATCGAGAAGTATCGGTCTGCTCCAAAAACGACGTACTGTTTTCCCATGCTATAATTTCGTACACAGCCGAAATGTAGCGGAACGTACCGTCGTAATGCAAACTGTTTACTCGGTTCACCGTCCAATACGGCGTTGTGGTCCAAGACCATATAAAGCCGTTGTCAACCTGCGGGTAATCGAGAATTTTGCTTTTAAGCTGACTTATATAGCCCGTATCGCCGCTCCACATGATTTTTTCGGCGAGCCATTTAAACCATGTAGCTTCGTTGCCGAACTTTATTACGAGATTCTGTCCGTCGGTAACCGAGCCGAACATATCCCACATTGCGTTGCAAACATAAGCCACGGTATCGTTGCGGTCGTTGTAAAAAGGAACCGAACGGTAATCGTCGTTAAGGGAATCCCCGAGAGTATCGGCGGGAAATGTTTCCATGGGAGTCACATCCTCGACAGGCGGTTTACCCGTTCCGCCGCCAGAATCGTCGCCGCCCGAGCCGCCGCCGCTTGCTCTCCCGCATCCCAAGCAGCAAAAACAGGATAAAACCGCCGAAAGCAACACAATCAAAAATTTTTTCATTGACGTTTTCCTTATCAAAGTAGGAAAAGCCGCGCCCGCCGCAAGCAGTATAAAACGGGGGCGCGCTTTTCGGGTTGTTCTTTATTTAACGGATATTTTGCGCTTTAACATCACAGCCGCCGCCGCAAGCAAAACTATCGCAACCGAGGCAAACGCGCCCGCGCCGACATCGGAGCCGCAACTCTTTTTCTTGCCGTTGCCGCCGCCGTTATTCGCGCTCTGCTCTTTTTCAACATTTACGGTCAAAGTAAGAGTCGCCTCTCCGCCCTTGCCGTCGTAAGCCTCTATTATAACGGTGTACAAGCCCTCTGCGTCGGGAGTGAACTTCCATACGCCCTCGGTTATAGCACCGTATGCGGTTTCATCGGAAAGCACGTAGGTAAGAACGTCGCCGTTTGCATCGCTGAACACTTCACCGAGATTTACGGTAATTTCTTCGCCTATCGCATAGCTCGTTTTAAGAGTGGGATTTTTAACCGTGGGGTCTACGTTGATTTCAAATTCGGACATGTCGGAAATGTTCCAAACCATATTCGCGCCGCCGAAAATCTGAACAACACCCGTTTTGTCGGCGGAAGCAAACGTAGAGTACACTTCGGCGATGTAGTCCGAGTAATCCTCGTCGGAATCGGGTTCGGGTGCAAGCACGGTGTCGTTCACCGTCCAACGCCATACTCCGTCGGTGCAGTTTAATGCAATGGTATTATCGATGCCGTTGTTCCAATTCCAATCTACCGTATACGAAACTATGTTTTTATTTTCGGCGCTGTCGGAAATATAGTCGTAGTCGCCCGCAATTTTGTTTGTGTACATAATAGAGAACGTAGCCTTTGTATCGTTTCTCTTGTTTATGCCGAACATGATAGCCGAAGTATTCGAGTACCATGCGGTAGACGACGCAATCGCCCACGTAGGCGAGCCGCTGCCCGACTTTGCGTACGTTTTAAAAGTCATGGTAAAACCGTCGACAGGCACTTCTCTGTTCTTCTGATAGCTGTACGCATTGTCGAATATAAGCACTGCATTGTCGTCTGCGTCGTATCCGAACTGCATTTTGGGAATCGCGCCTTCTCCCCAACCGCCGGCGTTGGCTTTGCCTACATAATAATCGTAATCGCAGAACGCAAACGCCGTAAGAGCTTCGTCTGCCACGGTAAACGTAATGTTCGCCATTTTTCCGGTAAACGAATCTATAACCGCCGCTATGTCCGCTATGCCGTTTCCGCTAACGCTCATTGCGACGTCGCCGTCTATAAACGCAAGATACGCCGCGCCGCCGTCGTTTACGAATCCGAGCGAACGAACTCCGCACTCGTATTCCCAATTAAATTCCACCGTTTCGGACGCAACCTTTTTGTCGCTTGCGCCGTTTACGTAAAGGTTGAGAGTTGCTTCGTCGGTTCTGCCCGCAACGGGTACAAGCTCGAATACAAGAGAGTTGTTCGTGTCGCCGATACTCACGCGCAAAGGCTGTTCGTTTGCGCCGTACTTGCCGAATTTATACGATACCGTAAAGCTGTCGGCAATAAGCTTGTTTGCGGTGTAAGCCGCGGTATAGCCGCTGTCGTCGCTGTTATATATCATGCGGTAATTTCCGTCGGACTTGATTGTAACGTCGCCGCTTACGGTCAAACCGTCAACTTTATCATAAGTTACGACTGCGGAAGAATTGTAAGCTACGGGAGTAAGCATGCTCAGCTCGCTTCCTTTAACCTCATAGCCGACTTTTACTTTACCTTCCGCGATTGCCGACTTCATTGCGGTGAATGCGGATTGCTCGATTTCGATATTATTTCCGTTTACGGTAAGCACGAACGGAACGGTTTCTTTTATCGACACAGTGTTTATCGACGTGCCGTTGTAAGAAAAGCTTACGTCTTGCGGATTCCCTACCGCCGCGCCGTCTTTTTTAACGGTAAGACTTGCGGAAGTATCCGACTTCTTTGCAAATTGGAGTTCGAGCTTATCGTCCGCCGCTCCGCTGTCGGTAAGCACCAAACTTAAAGTATCGCCGTTATTCAACCGAGTGCCGTCGTAAGTAAACGTTACGATTAAGTCGGAAAAATACTGCGCGGTTTTATACGTTAAATCGAAATCGTAATTTGCGCTCTCTTTACTGCGGAACTGAACGGTACCCGCGTCGGTTGCTTTGTTTTCGACAGCCGTAGCGTTTGTTGACTCGTACGTTGCGGGAACGCCGCTTTCCCATGAGCTTTTTACGTTATAAATATCGGTGATTTTAATTGCCGAGCCGTAAGAACCTACTTGATACAAGCACATAAACATTCCGCGCGAATCGGCATTGTTTATTACGTTTTCAACTATTCCGAGTGCGGTTAAGTTGAAAAGACTTTTGCCGTTGAATACAACCCAAAGATTGCCGTCGATTGTCTTGATTTCAAGCACGTTCTGAGTGCCTACGAAAGTTTTGCTGTCGTCGCCCACGTTATTATAGCCTTGCGTGTCGGGGTCGGCAAAGTAGTCGTAATCGGTATAATAAGTAATCGACGCGCTGTTCGAGTTTACCATGTTGTCGCCGCCCGTGGTGCAGTATCTTAAAGTAACCGACTTACTGCTTTGAAACCACAGCTCCCAATGATAAGTAGACGCCGCATACCAACCGCTGTTCTGAGTGAACATAAGCATGAAGTTGGGCGCGTGGTTGGCATAAAACTTCATCGTAAAGCCCGCCATGGGATACGCCGCTTTATCGAAGCTTGTGCTTTCGCGCGCAAATCCCGCTTGCCCCTCTACAAGAGCGGTGCCGGCGTTGTCAAGCTCGGTGCGCAGAATAACGTCGCCGCCGTCGGGCTGACTTGCATCGCGTATTTCTTCTACGCACCCCGGCCAACCGTCGGGGTTGCCCGATTCGCTCCATTGCACTTCGCCCGCGCTCGCGGCTCCCGTGCTTACAAGCGACTTATACACTATTACTTCGTCGTCGGAGCTGTCGGCAAACGCCGCCGCTCCCGTTGCGCACAGACACACCGCAAGCAACATTATGCACAAAAGTGCACCAAGTTTTGTTTTTCTTTTCATCACTGCCTCCGTTTGTTTTTTTAATATATCAGCCTTTGATTCCGCCTATTGCGACGCCATCAATTAACTGCTTTTGGAAAATAAAGAACACTAATGCCGACGGGATAATCATTACAACTCCCGTAGCCATTTGCACGTTGGGGAAATTGCCCGCGTTGAGTCTGCCGGCAAACTTATAATACACGCCGAGTGCGAGAGTATAAGATTCGGCGCTTCGACAATACATAAGCGGTCCCATAAAATCGTTCCACGTGCCGTTGAACACGCCTATCATAATAAATATCACAATGGGCATGCAAAGCGGCATATATATCGAGCGGTACACTCTGAACCTGCTTGCGCCGTCGATTACCGCCGCTTCGTCTAAGCTTGACGGAATTGAACGCATGAACTGCTTTGCCAAGAATATGTTCATTGCGCCGCCGCCGAAAGCAGCGGGTACGGTAAGCGGCAAAAGAGTGTTTACCCAACCGAGTTTTACGTACAACACGTAAAGCGGAATCTGTACTGCCATTGCGGGCAACATTATGGTTGCAAGCACTATCGCAAAGCAAACCTCGCGCCCCTTGAACTTACAACGCGTAAAACCGAATGCGCACAGCGTTGACGCTATGGGTACAAGCACAAGGTTTACGCATATTACCGTTGCGGTGTTTAAAAAGTATCTTATAAAGTCCGCATCGAACACGTTTTTGTAATTCGCCGCTATCCATCTGCCCTGCGGCATAAAAACAACCTGAGGACTTCCCACCGATTCGAGGTCGGTCATAAAGCTCATGAAAAACATGTACGCAAACGGGAATATGAAGAACAGACACAAAAGTATAAGCACAATGTGAGTAACCGATTTGCGCACCGCCGATTTGGCGTTTATGCGTCGGTTCGGCTTTACGGGTAACAACGATTCGCAAGTATTGTCCATGTTATGCCTCCTCTCCGTAAAACACCCATTTGCTCGTTTTGAACACTACGGCGGTAAGAATTGCTATTACCGCAAATAAAAACCAACTTTCGGCGCATGCCAAACCCATGGTTTTGCCTGCTATATTAAACGCGTCGTTATAAACTTTCATTAAATAGAACAGCAGGCTGTTGCCGTCGCCCGCACTGCCGCCCGTTAGCGCAACTACGCTTCCGAAGGTTTGCAACGACCCTATTATGTTGATTATAAGGTTATAGAATATCATGGGCGTACACATGGGTATGGTAATTTTAAACAGCTTTGTAAATCCGTTCGCTCCGTCTATTTCCGCCGCCTCGTAAAGATTTTGCGGCACGTTTTTAAGCGCGCTGAGCCACAGCACCATGCCGCCGCCTATGTTCCAAAGCCCCATAGCTATAAGGCTCGGCATTGCCGACTTTGCCGACTCGAAGAACTGCGACCGCCCCAGCCCCAGCGAAGTAAGCATTTCGTTGGCAAGCCCGAAGTCTACGTCGGTAAAGTTTCGCCACAATATGCCCGAAACCGTTACGGGAATTATAACGGGCAGATATATGAGTACTCGGTACACGCCCACGCCCTTTATTTTAGAGTTTAAAAGCACGGCAAGCAGAAACGACAGCACCATGTAAAGCGGTATGCTTATAACGGTATAAACCGAAGTAACTTTGATAGCCTGCCAAAAGTCCTTTTGCTGAAACATGAGTTTGTAGTTGAACAGTCCGAATCCTTCGGGCGCGGTTATCACGTTGTAACGTCTGAAAAAGCTGAAATAAAACGATTCCGCCATGGGAAGCAAGGTAAAAAACGCTATTCCGAGCAGAACGGGCGATATAAACAACCACCCCTGCCAACTTTTCATATAAGTGCTTTTACCGCTTGCCTTAGGCTTATTTAGCAATTTGCTCATTAAGCAATCTTCTCCTTTGGTTGAGTGCGCACTGTTATCCTTGCTGACGGCGGAAAGTCGCAATTTCCTGTTTGCAGGTGTTTACGCGTGTGCGAACCGACTTGCTCGTATCGCCGAACACGTTGTGAAGCATGTTTACAACGGCGGCGTCGTAACCCGACATATAAACCGAATCGAGACAATCGTAGAAATCCGGTATAACGTCATGCGTTCCCTCGTATATAAACGCATCGCCGTTCAAGTCGGGGAAAGCCTTGCGCCAATCCGCCTCGGGGTCTTCGGCAAGCGATTTAAGCGACGGAACTATAAGTCCCGACTGCGAAAGGTTAATCTGTCCTTCTTCGCTCATCATGTATTCGAGGAATTTCCACGCAAGCTCTTTTTGCGTCGAAGTTTTGCCTATTCCGTAACCCGTGGTTCCCGTTCCGCAGCAAGGCACCGCACCCTCTACTCCCGACTCTATCGTGGGGAACGCCACAACCGCGAGGTTCTCTTTAAGAGTTTGCGAGTAGCTCATTGCGGCGGGGCGAACTTGCCAGCGCATTGCAACGCGGTTGGATACGAAGTTCTGCTGTTCGGTTTTGGAAAATCTCGCATAGCCGCTTTTAACGAGATTCTGCATTTCTTCGAGTCCCGCTATAAAGTTATCGTCGAATACGGGCTCGCCGTTTGCGTCGAGCATGGTTCCGCCGAACGAGCTCGTTATGCCGTACATCTGAATACGCCAATCAAGCTCCGCTTCCATAACGTACTGACTGTTGGCGGCGTAATTGCAACCCGCGTCGTATAATGCTTTACAAGTAGCTTTGTAATCTTCCCATGTCCAATCGTTATCGGGAAGCTGCACTCCGTATTGAGCAAAAACAGCCTTGTTTAAGTAAACCACTATTTTAGAGGTATCGCGCGGCAAAAAGTACTGCGAGCCGCTGTGCTTGTACTGCCCGAGCTTTATAAGCGAATCGTAGTACAGCGAAGTATCGAATCCCGACTTACGGATAAAAGGGTCGAGATTTTGCAGAAGGTCGGAATCGGCAAACAGCGTTACGTAAGAATCCGCCGCCCACATGATATCGTAAGTCATACCCGACGCAACGTCGCCCATAATGGTAGACTCGTAATCGGTTATCGGCTTACGGTCGAACTTGACGTTGGGATAAACTTTGTTGAATCCGTCCTGCACCTTTTGCATGGCGTTTATTTCGGTGGGGTCGTTTTTAACGGCGATTCTGAGCGTTGCCGTTATGTTTTTATCTACGTTAAGGTCGAGCGTTTCTTCGTCTACTTCCGTTCCGCCCACGCCGCCGAAGCAACCGGTAAATAAGCCGAGTATTACCGCAAACACAAGCGCGAGCGCGGTGCTCATAAGTCTTTTTGCTTTCATGATTTTTCTCCTTGATTCAGATTTGCGCACTTTTGCGCATATTATTTAAACGCGGAATTACCCGCCGTAAAAATACGTAAGACGCCCTATCGGTGCGCTGTCGCCCTTTGTGTAATAGTCGGAAATCTGCGCCGTTGCTCCCACGTTGTCGCACACCTTAAACTCGAAGCGCACATCGCTTCCGAATCCGAATGCCGACACGGGAAGCGAAAGTTGCATAACGCATCCTTGCGTGTAAATTTCGCCGCTACCCGCAATTTCGAATTGAGTCGAAGATTTGTATTTCATAATGCGCGTAATATTTCCGCTTATAAGACGGTTTACCGCATACTGCAATCCCATGGCTCCGTATTCGCCGCCGTCCGCCGTTCCTATAAGCAAGTTCATCCAACCCGCGTCGCCGTTTGCCGCCGTTATCGGCGCGGCGGTTTCTATGCGGAAATACAGATTTTTATAATCGCGTGTTACGCTTATTTTCACAATGTCGTTTCGGTTTGTGTCGTCGGTATAAACGCCCGCACCGGGGAATCCCGCGAAGTTGCGTGCAACGCATTCGCCCTTAAAGTCGAGATACGTCAACGCGTTTTTCCACTGTTCTTCCGAAAAATCCGAGGGATTTATTACGCCGAGTTTCGAATCAAAATAACCGTCGCTATCGTAATCGCCGTACTTGAATTTTCGGATATTGCGCACGAGTTGCAAGTAAAAGTTATCGCCGTAGCCGCCTTCCATGGGCTCTATATCGCGCGAATACTCCTCGTTGAATAAATCCACCATATCGTAAACGGGGTTTACCGTAGTGCCTCGGTTATTCTTCTGAGCCACCCATTCGTTCCATCCCGTAACCAAAACATAGTCTATTTCGTCGGCGTTATCGAACACCGTTTGCCACTGAGCCTCTATGTTCGGCCCCTCGCGCATATGCTCACTGTCGTTGTTTGCGGAATCGAACTGCGCGGTTGCGTAATCGTAGCCGCGCCCGCGGTTTGCCTGCATGTCGCTCATTCTTACGGTTTGCGAGTGCTGAGTAACCGACACGTTTATCCAATTCCCCGTTTTGCCGCGGTGTATTGTCTGCGGGTAGGCAAAATCAATCCACGGAACGCCCTCGGCAACCTGCGTTTTATTCGGCCACTGCGATTCCTTTATTTCGAAAAATTCGAGAAGCTCCGAGTCGGTAACCGCTTTGCTCGTTCCTTGGTCGGACGCCCCGCCGTTTGCCGCCGTTACCGTTACAATCATCGGTTTACCGTTAGGCGCAAACCAACAGTCGCTCCACTCACCGTTTTTATAAAAAGTATCGTATGCTTTGCGTGTGTTTTCCGCCGCATTCGAATTGATGTAAAACAAAACACGGGGCGCATTCCAACCTTGCGTCCTGTACTCTTTTATAATCCCCAATAATGTTATAACGGTATCTTCGTAAAGTTCGTCGTTAGTAGTGTCGAGCGCGAGAAAATCCACTCCCGCCATTGTGAGCATTTCAATCTGACGGCGCATTACCCACGTATCGTCCGAATCGTAGTAACCCCAAATAGGCTTGGCGAAATAATGCGCCATGCCTACGGGAGAAAGCGCGGAATTTACCGACGCATTGAAAAATGCGTCGTAGTTATCCGCCGCCATGGTAGAAATATCGTATATGCCTTTATGATTGCCGTGAAAACCGAGATGTACGAAAAAGAACATCCCAACATACGCGTTGCCCTTGCGCTCTTTTACCGCCCCGAACGAACGCGAATAGTCGTCGGTGCCGCAAAGATTCATTACCGTATAATCGGTATCGCCAAGCTGTCGCGTGTCGGGATTTACGGGCTCGGGAAATTCAGTACCTCCCCCCCCCGACTTACCGCACGAGGCAAACGCAAAAATCAGGCACAGCACAATAGCAACGCACGCAAATCTTTTACCGCCATTCCGATTCATACATTTTCCTCCTTTGCGCATTATTCGCAATTCCGAAACCTTTTATCGGGTTTTTATTCCCGTAGCACGCGGCATTACGCGAACGCGCGTTCTTTTTCGGCAACGGCTTTCCCGTCGCTTTTACCGTTAATTTGCGCCCCTTTCCGTTAATTTCCGAACCGACATATTCGGCGGATATAACCTACGGAAATTATTACCTATTTAATTCGAGGGGGCGCGGTCGAGTTTCTCACAACAAGTTCGGGAGTTATTATTTTACGCTCCACAACCGATTTGTCGGCAATGTTGTTGCATATTATGCGGAACACCTCTGCCCCGAACTCCTCCACCTTGTGACTGAGCGTGGTGAGCGCGGGATAAAACGTCTTTGAAAAAATTATATCGTCGATTCCCACAACCGACACATCGTCGGGTACGCGCATACCCGCTTGTTGCAACGCGCTGATTGCTCCGAACGCCATCATATCGTTTGTGCAGATAATCGCGGTAAATTCGGTTTTATCGGCAATGAGCGACGACGCAAGGTCATACCCCGCTTTTACCGTACTTTCATACGGCGGCATTCCCGTTTTAAGTATGGGATTGTTTATGCCGAAACATTCTTTCATATAGCGTATAAAACTCGAAAGCCGCAAATCTCCGCCGCTTTTGTTATCGAAGGCACTTAAATAAGCGATTTTAGTGTGCCCCAAATCGCGCAGAAATTCTATAATGATTTTCATGCCCTCGGTAAAATCGAGCCCCACTCCGCACAGGCGCGAATCCATTTTATCGCTTACCGTACCGAGTGCTACGCTTATATTGTTGTTTAGCAGTTGGTCCATATGACTTCCCGTTATTGCATACGGGTCGCCCGCCAAAAATACGCCGTCGATATGGCGCGAAATAAGATTCGCTACATATCTGTCAAGATTCATAGTGCCGCCGCAGATGTTTACGAAAAATCCCTTTTTCATTGCGGCTTCTTCTATGCTCTTAATCATTTTCATTTGCAAAGGGTTTTCCAAATCGTTGGTTAAAACCGCAATGGAATTGCTCTTTTTTTCGCTCATTGCGCGGGCAATCATGTCGGGATAATAGCCGAGAGTGTCAATAGCTTTCATAACTCTGTCTTTAAGCTCGTCGGAAACATACCGCTTACCGCTCATTACGAACGATACGGTTGCTTCCGAAACACCTGCCATTTCCGCAACTTCCCGCCGTGTCACTTTGGCTGTTTTTGCAATAGCCTGACGCATCGACTGCCCTCCGTTAGCTTTACGTTTGCTTGCGAACACGCGTAGCTACGCGCGTTCTTAATTGCAAATACAGTATAACATCATACTTGACGCTTGTCAATACGTTTTGAAAAATTTTATGAATTTTTTTGATTTATTCTTTTTTTCGGGAATTTTTTTCCGCGCCGACTGCGCCGGAAATTCAAATATGCTTGCAACTTATAACTATTCGATTACGGCTAATTCCCCACGCCTTTGTATTTAATATCGGGAGCGGACTTACCTATTAAGCGAATTGCACTTTGCGGACAAAGATTTACGCATCTGTAACAAAGCGCGCACTTGTTCTGCGGTTGCGCCTTGCCGTTTTCGAGATAAAGATTCTTCACGGGGCATTTTTTTACGCATAAGCCGCAACCGATGCACTTATTCGCGTCTATGTTCAACTTGCCCGTGCGCTCGTGCTCGTGCTTGCGAAAAAGCGCGCGCTGAGATAAATACCCCACTGCGTGCGATACGATATTGAATCCTCGGCGAAATCTTTTTTCGGCAAGAATCCTGTTTGCGAATTTTTCTATTCGGCGATTTGCTTTTTCGAGCATGGGTGTAAGCTCGTCGCCATTTTTCACTTTAAGGAACTTGCAGTCGGAAATATTATTCGGCATGTTGATATGCTCGGCAAAGTTCACTTTGCCGCCCCACTTAATAAGCGCGCGTCCGAGCGAAGCCGCTCCGTCGCCCGAAAACATAAACTGCGTGGTTACGACTATAAATTCCTTGCCCGCCGCAAGCTCGCGTATTTTATACGCGAACTGCCGCACGGGTATGGGCGGCGCGCTTCCGTAAATCGGGAACGCTATAAGTACGACGTCCGCGCTTTTAAACGCGCCGAAATCGATTATGCACGGAATCTCGGTTATGCTCGCGCAAAATTCGGGAGCAAGCAATTTACACAGTTTTTCGGTAACGTACTTTGTATTCCCCGTCCCCGAAAAATAATATGCCGCAAGTTTTTTCATATACAGCTTATATGCACCTTACCGTTATTATGTGCAAAACAAAAAAGAGCCGATACACAAATATCGACTCTCTTTTTGTTTCATTGCAATGGATTCCTCGACTTCGCTCGGAATGACAGAAAATTATTTGCCGAAATATCTTTTCAAAAGACCTTCGAACGCTTTGCCGTGACGGGCTTCGTCCTTTGCCATTTCGTGCACGGTGTCGTGAATAGCGTCGAGGTTGGCGGCTTTGGCGCGCTTAGCTAAGTCGAACTTGCCTGCGGTTGCTCCGTTTTCGGCGTCTACGCGCATTTGAAGATTCTTTTCGGTGGAATCGGTAACCACTTCGCCCAAAAGCTCGGCGAATTTAGCCGCATGCTCGGCTTCTTCGTATGCCGCTTTTTCCCAATACAGTCCGATTTCGGGGTATCCTTCGCGATGAGCAACGCGAGCCATTGCAAGGTACATGCCTACCTCACAGCACTCTCCGTTAAAGTTGGCGCGAAGGTCGTCGATAATATCCTGCGAAACGCCCTTGGCAACGCCGACAACGTGCTCTGCCGCCCACGACTTGCCGCCCTGCTCGGTGAACTTCGAAGCGGGAGCTTTGCATTGCGGGCATTGTGCGGGAGGCTCGTTTCCCTCGTGAACGTAACCGCATACCGAACATACATACTTTTTCATTTTACTTTCTCCTTACTGTGTATTTTATTTTTTGCCGCAGGTGCGGCGGGGTTAGCTTATAAGATTTTCTTCCGATTTTTCCGCGCGCGAATTTTCGACGCAATGCGGGCATATTCCGTATACAACCGTTTTTACGCTTTTAACCGCATAGCCGCAATCGCGCAGTTTATCCGTATCGATTGCGCAGTCGTATAAATCGGATATACTGCCGCACTCACTGCACACGAAATGCGCATGCGGCGACGTATCGTAATCGAAGTGCAAACTTCCGAACTCGGTTTCGAGCGTGCTAAGTTTGCCCGCCGCACTGAGTTCTTTAAGATTGCGGTACACCGTACCCAAACTTATGTTCGGCATATTAAGACGCACCTTGTTGTACACCCACTCGGCATCGGGGTGACAATTGGTCTGACGCATTACGCCGATAATCGCTTCGCGTCTGCTGCTGTATCGCATAATCCCTCCTTTGCCCTGTGAAAAGAAAATGTTAATCTTTATGAACAATAATAGTAATGATTACTGTTTATATGTGAATTATAACACGGTAAAATAAAATTGTCAAGAGGTTTTTTAAAATTTTAGCGTATTGCACCACTTGATTCAAGCTTAATTTAGTTCGTTTGATTTCGGTATTCGCAAATTCGCAAATGATTTAAAAGTGTAACGGTTTTTTTGCGGCGGCATAACATGGTAATATACGGAGGACAAAATTATGAACGAATACGATAACTACAATCAATCGTGTTGCATGTGCAATCGCAATAACTGCGGTTGCGGCAACAATCACGGCAACTCGGACAACTGCGGTTGCGGCAACAACCACCACCAGAGTTGCGGTTGCAATCGTCAGCCGCAAGTAAGAAACTGCGGTTGCGACATTTGCGGTTGCATACGCCGTTTATTCTGCGGTTGCGGTTGCCGCAGATAAAGAAAATTGGCATAAAATAAGGTATCGCTTATGCGGTACCTTATTTTTTATAGTATCGTACAATTATTTCAGCAGATTATATTATCGATTTAGAAGATGAAACGGGTGCTAAAATAAAAAAATAATGTGCTGTAAAGGGTGCTTTATTTTTATTAAATAAAAATTTAAAATATGTCGTTTACGTCGGCATTATCGGGAACGGCTAAAATTTCTTCGGCGGTTTTTTCGCTAATCTCAAACGGCTCGGGCGGGAATCCCGAATCGTCCATGCCGCTGAATCCGCCGCCGCGCTCGGGCGGAATATTCTTTTCGAGCTGAGCGGTTGCCTTCGAGCGGTCGACGTCCATAAAGCGAACGGACGGACCGTCCCATTTAAGCTCTACGCTTCCCGTTTCGCCGTTTCGGTGCTTCGCTATTATAAGTTCTACTTTGTTGCGCTTTTCCTCGTCTACCGCAACGTCGTCTTTGTTGAACTCGCGGTAAATAAACATGATTATGTCGGCGTCTTGCTCGATTGCGCCCGATTCGCGCAAGTCGGACATTTGCGGACGCTTACTGCCCGTGCGCTTTTCGATGTCACGCGACATCTGACTTAAAAGCAAGATGGGCACGTTAAGTTCTTTTGCGGCAATTTTCATCATACGGGTGATTGTGCTTACTTCCTGCTGACGGCTCTCCACCCTTTCGCCGCTCGTCATTAACTGCAAATAGTCTATCATAACCAAATCGAGCCCTTTTTCACGCTTTAAGCGTCGGCATTTGGATAAAATTTCTATGGGCGTCGTGAGCGAGCTGTCGTCGATATAAATTTGCGCTTTATCGAGCCGAGCCTTTGCCGCAACTATCGCCTTCCAATCTTCCGGCGTGAGTCTGCCGGAATTTGCTTTGCTCATATCAACGCGCGCCTCACTGCAAATAAGACGCTTTGCAAGCTGAATCGCGGGCATTTCGAGATTGAATACCGCGCACTTATACGGGTCGGGTTTTCCCGCCGCGGTTTTACGGTTGGTGTGCATTGCGGCATGCGAAATAAAGTTCATGCCTATGCTCGTTTTGCCCTGTCCGGGACGAGCGGCTATAAGTATAAGGTCGGACGGCTGAAATCCGTTGAGTATGGCGTCAAGTCCCTTAAATCCGGTGGGTATTCCCTTGCCCGCCGTGGGGTCGCGGTACATAAGCTCCATGCGGGAAATCGCGTCGGCTATACTCGGCTGAATCTCTTTTAATGTACTGCGGTCGTTTTCCTCGCTGAGAGCGTAAATTTCGCGCTCGGCAAACGCAACCGCGTCGTCTTTGGGGTCGCCCACAAAAGCAACGTCGGTTATCTTTTGCGCCGCCGCTATAAGCTTGCGCAGACTCGAAAGCTTTTTTACGAGCCCTACGTAATGCTTGTAGTTTGCCGCGCCCGGAACGCAGTTACTCAAATCGGCAAGATACGTGAGTCCTCCGACGCTTTCGAGAAGCCCCATTGTGTCGAGCTGTTGAGTAAGAGTTACAACGTCTATCGGCTCGTCGCGGCGCGAAACGGCAGTCATAGCCTCGAATATACTGCCGTGCGCCTTACTGTAAAAGTCGGAAGCCGTAAGCTCGGATAAAATATGTATGGGCGCGTCGGCATCTAAAAGCACGCAACCGAGCACCGCCTGCTCCGCCTCGGTATTGTGCGGCAAAACGCGCGCTTTTAAGTTGGGATGGTTGGGGTCTATATCGAAATTGCTTGCGTAATTCTTTTTGTTGCTTGCCATATAATTTCTCCTATGGATTTTATAGGTAAAGATTCCTCCGCTACGGTCGGAATGACATGCGCCGCCGCTTCGGTCGGAATGACATGCTCCGCCGCTTCGGTCGGAATGACATGCTCCGCCGCTTCGGTCGGAATGACATACGCCGCCGAACAAGGCGGTGCGGAACGGTGCCGATACACTCGGTTGCGGACGCGCCTGCGCGGAAGTGTGTTTAACACACACATGAACGGGTGAGCGCGGACTACGCAGTGCGCAAACGTGCCGTTATGCGCCGCCGAAGCTATTGTTTTTTCTCGCGAGCCTTAGCCTTTGCTCTCAGTTCCGCATTTAATATCTTTTTTCGGATTCGGATATTCGCGGGGGTAACTTCCAAAAGCTCGTCGTCGGCTATAAAGTCGAGCGCCTGCTCCATGCTCATAACCTTATGAGGAGTAAGACGCAATGCTTCGTCACTGCCCGCGGCGCGCATGTTTGTCATTTGCTTTCGTTTGCACACGTTTACGGCAATATCGTCGCCTTTGGGATTCTCGCCTACAACCATGCCCTCGTAAACCTTTGTGCCCGCGCCTATAAACAGAGTGCCTCTGTCCTGCGCGTTGAACAATCCGTATGCAACCGCCTCGCCCGTTTCGAACGCTATTAAACTGCCCGCGGGGCGGCGTTCGATTTCACCGCGGAACACATCGTATTTTTCAAACACCGAAGTAAGAATCCCCTCTCCTTTGGTGTCGGTTAAAAATTCCGATTTGTAGCCGAAAAGTCCGCGGCTCGGAACTTCGAATTCGAGTCGCATGCGGTCGCCGAACGGAGCCATGTTTTTAAGTTCGCCTTTGCGCGTTCCCATTTTTTCCATAACTACACCAACGTCGCCCGAAGGAACGTCGGCTATAAGCAAGTCGATAGGCTCGGTTAATACGCCGTTTTCCTCTTTATAAAGCACGCGCGGCATCGAAACCTGAAACTCGTACCCTTCGCGGCGCATGTTCTCTATTAAAATGGAAAGGTGCATTTCGCCTCTGCCGCAAACTCTGAACGCTTCGCTCGTGTCGGTGTCGGACACACGGATACTCACGTCGCGCACAGCCTCTTTATAAAGCCTTGCGCGCAAATGGCGGCTTGTTACGAATTTGCCCTCTTTGCCCGCGAACGGACTGTCGTTTACCGAGAAAGTCATTTCCACGCTCGGCTCGCTGATTTTGGGAAACTCTATCGGCGTGGGGTCGGCGGGGTCGCAAAGCGTGTCGCCTATCGAAACTCCTTCTACGCCCGACACGCAAACTATATCGCCTACCGTCGCCTCCTGCGCCGCAACGCGAGCAAGTCCTTCGAACTGATAAATATTCGTAACTTTTGCCTTAACGGGCGGCTTATCGTTATGATAGTTGCTAAGCAGTACGTTCTGACCGGTTTTGAGCGTGCCGCGCTCTATTCTGCCTATTCCTATCGCCCCAACGTACTCGCTGTAATCGAGAGCGGATACAAGCATTTGAACGGGAGCGTTCGCATCGCCGCTCGGAGCCGGAATATGGCGCACGATTGTTTCGAACAGCGGAATAAGGTCGGTGCCCGCAACATCGGGGTCTTCGGTTGCGGTGCCGTTTCTGCCCGAGCAGTAAATTATGGGACTGTCGAGCTGTTCGTCGGTGGCATTAAGCTCCATAAGTAATTCTATTACTTCGTCGCATACCTCGCTTATACGGCGGTCGGGACGGTCGATTTTGTTTACCACAATTACAACCTTGTGCCCGAGTTCCAACGCTTTACCGAGCACAAAACGCGTTTGCGGCATTGTTCCCTCGTAGGCGTCTACAAGCAAAACCACGCCGTTCACCATTTTGAGTATGCGCTCCACCTCGCCGCCGAAATCGGCGTGACCGGGAGTGTCGACTACGTTTATTTTGTAATTGCCGTATTTAACCGAGGTGTTCTTTGCGAGAATCGTGATTCCGCGCTCCCGCTCTAAGGCGTTCGAGTCCATTACGCGCTCGGCTACTACCTGATTCGAACGGAACGCGCCGCCCTGTTTCAACATTTGGTCTACAAGAGTCGTTTTGCCGTGGTCTACGTGCGCGATTATAGCTACGTTTCTGATTTGTTCGTTTGTCATTTTGGTTTCTTCTTTAATTTTTATTTCATCGATTTTCCGCTGTGATTTTTTTGCTGTTTTTTTGGAGCTATCGCCTCTACCGTCGTCTCACCGTCACCTCGACCGTCGTCTCACCGTCACCTCGACCGTAGCGGAGAGGTCTTTTTTTTGCCCCTTGTGTTTTTGGGGGGATAAGATTCCTCGGCTTCGCTCGTAATGACATTAAAGGCATACGGGTTGCTGATTAGCGCAACAGGGGCGTTGCCCGCGCGTGATACGTGACCGAGTAGTCAACGAACACCCAAGTAGTTAAGATGCGCCCGTACGCCGCCGAAACTATGCGAACGGGTCGCCGTACCCGTCGAACGGGTCATACGGGTATAAATCTTTTGTTGTGGGTTTGGGCGGTTTGCGTTTCTTGTTGTTTGCGTAGCGGGCATACAAATAAACCGCTACAACCGCTATTCCGCCCGCGGCAATCGCAATAAGATACCAACCCGTGGGATTTGCGATAAAGTAATCGTACTCCACTTCTCCCGCGCCGTCTCCCATTTCTTTTTCGAAAATATAGTAAGCGTACTTACGGTCGGAAGTTGCGACTTTTTCGGCATAAGCCACGTTCATGCGCGACGATGCAAGCCAAAACTCGGTTAATATCGTTTGAGTATATTCGTCTATCGGTAATTCGGGAAAAGCCTCGGTTATTCCCGCAAGCTTTACGCTGTCGGTTTGCACGCCGAACAACAGTATTTCCATAAGCGTTTTCGAGTCTTCCGCCACTTCGCCCGCCGAAACATATTTGCGGTAGGAGTTTTCGAAGTCGGTTATGAAAAAGTTGTAGCGGTCGTCACGCACAACGCTTACCGTGCGGATAAACCCGTTGTTTGCCGTTACTTCGGCGTTACCTTTCAAAATAAGTCCGTCGGTAAGCGACTCGTCCGCCGTTGCGGGTACTGTGATTTCAAACTCGTATACGTGCGGGTCGCGCTTTGCGTTGATACCCGAAAATTCATAAGTAAAGCCGTAAATCTTCCCCGCCGCGTCGAAATAGTCGCACAGCCAATCGGCAAGAGTCCACTGCTTATTGTGAACTTCGGAATACGATGCGGAATCGTTAAGCGTGTTTTCGAGCGATACGTCTACCGTAAAATAAAGGTCGAACACCCAACCGCTATCGTCCTGAGATTTAAGTTCGGTTATTACTCCGAACCCGCAACCCGAAAGAGCGAACGATAACACAACCGCCGCCGCGCACGCTATATATTTGATTTTTGCCTTGAAAATTTTCATTTTTTATTGCCGTATAACCTTACCCGCCGAATTGCCGTGAAACCAACCGTGCTTGCCGCAAACCCCGTATTTAAAAAAGTTTTTCGAGTTCGTCGAGAGTTTTCGCAAATTCATCCATTGCAATGCGGTACGGTTCGTCCGTTTTAAGGTCTACTCCAACGTCGCACAAAATGTCGTAAGGCGACTTGCTTCCGCCAGCCGAAAGGAACTTTTCCTTATAGCGGCGCACCGCGCTTTCGCCCTCCGATAAAATTGCGTGGGCAATGTTTACCGCGCTTGTAATGCCCGTTGCGTACTTGTAAACGTAAAACGCGCTGTAAAAGTGCGGAATACGCGCCCATTCGAGCTTGATTTGCTTATCGTGCACAACGCTTGTTCCGTAGTATTTTTTATTGAGTTTGTAGTACTCGCGCGACAGCGATTCCACCGTAAGCGGCTTACCCGACTGCGCCATTGTGTGGGCGGTAAGTTCGAACTCTGCAAACATGGTCTGACGGAAAAGCGTGGTGCGAAACATATCGAGATAATACGACAGCAAGAATTTGCGCATATCGGGATTCGTTTCGTTTTTAAGCATGTAGTTAAGCAGTAAAACTTCGTTTACCGTGCTTGCCACTTCGGCTACGAAAATAGAATAATCCGCGTTTACGTAGTCTTGATTTTTAGACGAATAGTAGCTGTGAAGCGAGTGTCCGAGTTCGTGCGCAATGGTGAAAACGTCGTGCGCGGTCGAGCTGTAATTCAAAAGCACAAACGGGTGCACTCCCGTAACGCCCATGCTGTACGCGCCGCTACGCTTATTTTCGGTTTCGTATACGTCCATCCAGCGGTTTGCGCGCGCAGTTTTTAAAAGCCCCACGTACTCATCGCCCATGGGCGCAAGACCTTTAAGCACCAACTCGAACGCCTCGTCGAACGATAGCTTTAAGTCGGCGTCTTTTATAACGGAAACGTACAAATCGTACATATGAAGTTTTTCAACGCCCATTATCTTTTTTCTGAGCGCAACGTAGCGGTGCACGGGTTCGAGATTTTCGCCTACCGTTTTTACGAGCTTTGTGTAAACCTCGCCCGGCACGTTGTCGGAATCGGTGGATTTTTCGACAGCCGATTTATAGCCGCGCGCCGTGGCAAGAAAGTTATCTTTTGCAACCGAGGCGGCATAGTTTGCGGCTACGGTGTTTATTAAACTGCCGATTGCCTTGTACATTCCCTCGAACGCTTTTTTGCGCAAATTCACATCGGGTGAACAAAGACACTGCGAGTAAAGTCCGTGAGTAAGACGTGTTTTTTTGCCGTTTATATCTATTTTAGGAAACGGCATATCAACATTGTTTATCATGCCGAACACGTTTGTAAAGCCCGAATAAACGGTTTGTCCGAGCGCGAGCAGACGCTCCTCCGCCGCCGACAGAATATGACGCTTACTGCGGCGTATTTCGCTTAACATATAGCTGTACGTTTTAAGGTCGGGGTCGCTCTGATATGCCGAAAGCGTTACTTCGTCAAGCTCGCCGAGTTCGGGAGTGATAAACGACGAGTAAGTGCAGTAATGCATGTATAAATTTTCGGCGCGACTGTAAAAGCCGAGTCCCGTCTCGTCGCTTCCGTTTTCGTCGTGCTTTAAGTGAGCATAACAGTAAAGCCGCTCTAATCTTTGCATTATGCCGCTGTTTAACTCCATGCACGCCATAAACTCGTATTTATCGCCGAGTTTACCCTTGTACGAAAGAATAGACGGCAGAGCCTTGTTTACCTCGGAAAATTCTTTTTCCCACTCGACTGCGGAAGTAAAAATGTCTTCCGTGCGCCATAAATCTTTTTGCTGAACTTCGCTTCTTTTCATTTTTTATATCTCCGACTTTGATTTTCAGAATTTGGTTTTTATCGCGTTGCCGCTAATTTTTCAATGAATGTATGGGTGCGGGAACTCTGCCGCCGCGATTTATAAATTCCGACTGGTCGCTCGCGTTTACGGGCATTACGGGGGCAGTCCCCAAAAGTCCGCCGAATTCGATTTCGTCGCCCACCTTTTTATTCGGCGCGGGTATTATACGCACCGCCGTAGTCTTGTTGTTTATCATGCCTATCGCGCACTCGTCGGCTATAATTCCGCTTATGGTTGCCGCGCTTGTATCGCCCGGAACGGCTATCATGTCGAGTCCCACACTGCACACGCAAGTCATAGCCTCCAACTTTTCGAGTGTGAGAGTGCCCGAGCGAACCGCTTTAATCATGCCCGCGTCTTCCGAAACGGGAATAAACGCGCCGCTGAGTCCGCCTACGCTGCTCGACGCCATAACTCCGCCTTTTTTAACCGCGTCGTTGAGTATTGCAAGACACGCGGTGGTACCCGCCGCGCCTACGCTCGCAAGTCCCATTTCTTCGAGAATCTGCGCCACGCTGTCGCCCACTTTGGGCGTAGGCGCAAGACTTAAATCCACTATTCCGAACTGAGCCCCGAGCCGCTTTGCCGCCTCGGTCGCCACAAGCTGACCCACGCGCGTTATTTTAAACGCCGTGCGTTTTATCGCCTCGGCAACAGCGGAAATATCCGCAGATTTGCCTAATTTTTTAAGCGCGCTGCTTACAACGCCGGGTCCCGATACGCCTACGTTTATAACGCAGTCGCCCTCGCCCACTCCCGTAAAAGCTCCCGCCATAAACGGGTTGTCTTCAACCGCATTGCAGAATACGACAAGCTTTGCACAGCCCATGCCGCCGCTATTTGCCGTGAGCATGCTCAGCTCTTTAATCTTTTCGCCCATGATTTTCACGGCGTCCATGTTGATTCCGCTACGCGTACTGCCCACGTTTACCGACGAACAGACTTTTTCTGTCGATGCAACGGCATTCGGAATACTCTCTATAAATTCGCGCTCGCTGTCAGTCATTCCCTTATGCACGAGAGCCGTATAGCCGCCTATAAAATCGATTCCTATTTCTTGCGCCGCTTTATCCATAGCCGCGGCGATTTTTCCGTAGCCGCCGTTTTTCGCGCCTATCAAACTTACGGGAGTAACCGACACTCGCTTGTTCACAATGGGAACGCCGTATTCCGCGGCTATCTCGTTGCCAGTTTCCACAAGACGTTTTGCTTTGTTTACTATCTTTTTATAAACCAACTCGGCGGTTTCGTCGGCTGTCCGCCCCACACAGTCGAAAAGCGACAAAGCCATTGTTATGGTGCGCACGTCGAGATTCTCGTTGTCTATCATGCTCACCGTTTCGAGTATTTCGTTTTTGTTGAAATTTATCATTTACCCGCCGCCTATATTCTGTGCATTGCGGTGAATATATCTTCATGCTGTACCGAAATATTCACGCCCTCTTTTTTACCAAGCTTTTCCGCGCCCGCGCGCAGTTCCGATACGGTCGCGTTGCCCGTTTCGACAAGCATAATCATGGCGAACCAATCTTGCAGTACGGTTTGGCTGATGTCTTCCACGTTCGCACCCGCCGCCGCCAAAAATGCGGTTACGTTTGCGATTATTCCCTTTTTGTCTTTTCCTACTACGGTAACTACCGCTTTCATTGTTTATTCTCCGTTTTTTATTGCAGTTTTTTTGGTTGCTCTTTTAATGTTTAGGCGTTTCGGCTTCCGACTCGGCGCTTATTGCTTCTTCTTTTTCGGCAGGCGGCGAATTATCGATAATTTCGTAAGACACCAAAATGTTGGCATGACTTATAAGCTTTAACTTTGCGCCCGAGTTAAGTTTAAGCTTAGGCACGGTCTGTTCTACCAAAAGTTTGCGCTCGTCTATGTCGTCGCGGCGCAAGGGTTTGGTTTTCAGCACCATAGAATAAAAGTACACGCCGTCTTTCATTGTGACGGAATCGTCGTACCCGATAAACTTTGCGTCGAATTCGTCCTTTAATCCGCGGTCCATTTCACGCAACATTTTAACGAATTTGCGGGTAAGCTTATACTTTATCGAAAAAAAGAACAGGCTGTAACACGAAAACAATATTGCGACAATCGCCGCAACGCTTCCGAGCAATGCCGTTAAACTGCGGTCGCGGAGCACGCTTACGCGGTAAGTTGCCACTATTGCGCAGGTTGCCACCACCGCTACCGCAACCACGAGCACGGCAAACCACACCCAAAACAGCACCTGTTTTTCCTTTTTCGCCGCTTGTTTTTCTTTTTCTCCGAATACGTTTGTCATTCTTTCTCCGCATATGCAAGGCGCATACATAATTTATTATATCATAATATTACCCCAAATGTAAAGTAGTATAATTGCATACAGCCAAAAAAGCAGTCGAGGAATTTTGTTAGCCCCGACCGCTTTTTCAATCCTTATTTTGCCATAAACAAACTTTTGTATTTATTCTTCCCGCTTTTTATTTTTACGGTAAAACACTTGAACTTTTGCGGCGGAAATGGTATAGTATAAGTCCACGGTTAAATGTTATTACAAAGAGGAAAAGTCATGGGCGCAATACGACTCGGAGAAAATTTAATAAGCAAGCAGAAGATTACCGTAGACGGCACGTTTATTACCGAATACATGCCTTCCGCGCCCGAGATGTACGTTAAGATTTATCTTACGGGTATGTATGCCGCGCTCAGCGACCCCGACAACGATTTCAACACCCTTGCGCTCAAACTTTACACCGACGAAAAGACGGTGGCGGAGGCGTTTGCATATTGGCAGGAACAAGGGCTTATTCATATGGACGAAAGCGGCAAGCAGGCGGAATATCTGCCCGTGGTAAGCCGCAGCCGTCAGATACGGAAATTCAGCAAAGAAAAATACCGTGCCTTTAACGACCAACTGCACGCCATATTCCCCAACCGCAATATTCTGCCCGGCGAATACAACGAATACTACACGGTTATGGAAACTTACAACATAGAAGTCGAGGCAATGCTCACCATAATAGGATACTGCAAGCGTCTTAAAGGCGAGGATATAAATTACTCGTACATAGTAACGGTGGCAAGGAATTTCGCCGCCGAAGGATACATAACATTCGACCGCGTAAACGAAAAAATAGAGGAGCTCGACCTTCTCGACGGCGATTTGAAAGCGGTAGTAAAAGCCGTAGGCAAACGTGTTATCGACCACGAAGACAAAAGGCTTTTTGCAAAATGGAAAAGTTTCGGATTCAAGCCCGAAACGGTTATACAGGTGGCTAAGCAGGTAAAAAAAGGCGGCATGCAAAAGCTTGACAGCAAGCTTACCAAATACTACGAACTTCAATTCACCACCCTATCGGAGATTAACGGATACGAAAGTCGCCGCGCCGACCTTTACGAGCTTACGAAAAAAATCAACGGCATAATAGGCGTGTATTACGAGCAGATGGACTACGAGATAGAAACTTATACTCTTAAATGGCTCGATATGGGATTCGACGCCGAAACTCTGCTTAACATTGCCGACTACTGCTTTAAGCACGGACTCAGAACTTTGGAGGCAATGAACGACACTTTAAAGAAGTTCTACAAAAAGGGCTGTATTACAAGCGAGAGCATTTCGCAGTTTGTTTCGGAAGCGGCAAAGTCGGACGATGAAATAAAAGAAATTTTCGAGGCGGCGGGCGTAAACCGCACGGTATCCACCCGTGACCGCGACTATTACCGCACCTGGACATACGGTTGGAACATGCCTATCGACGTTATAACCTACGCCGCGTCGCTCAGCAAACAAGCCGAAAGTCCCATTGCCTATTTAAATGCAGTACTCGCCGCGTGGCACGATAAAGGCATACATACTATTTCGGAAGCCGAGAAAGCGGGAGTGTCCGCTCCCCCGCAGTCGAAAACGGAAACGCATGTAGTTACCGATTTTTCTGCGGACGAGCTGAATGCGGCATTTGCAAAACTGAACGAGGAGCTGTAAAACATGAACTACTCTCAGGCAGTACGGAAAATAGTTTCCGATTACCGTAGGCGTATATCCGAATACGAACAAGCCGAACTCGACTTAATGGAACAAAACGCCGAGTTTAAAAAGTGCGAGCTTAGCTTGCGCGAGCTTAAACTGAAAAAAGCAAAAGGCGAAAAAATAAACGAGCGGAATCTGAGCGAACTCGAAGCGCAAAACAAAAAAATACGCAAAAGTACGGGACTTGTTCCCCCCGCCCCCAACTGCAAAGTGTGCGGCGACACGGGGAGAGTAAACGGGCGGTTCTGCGACTGCGCGGTTAAACTTTCAATCGCCTCGCAAACGGGCGAAATAGGAATCCCCCTGCACAAGTTCGAAGAAGTCGATTATTCGGTTTACGGCGAAAAAGCCGACGAATACCGTAAGCTGTTCGGCAATATAGCCACAATTTGCTCAAACTATCCGAACAATAAAAAGCGTTGCCTTGTTATAAGCGGAAGCACGGGAAACGGCAAAACGTATTTAGCGGGCTGTGCCGTTCAAAAAGTTTTGGAGCGCGGCATGAGCGTAATGGCACTTACCGCATTTTCGGCAAATAACCGCTTTTTGAAATTTCATACTTCTTTCGATAACGATAAATACGAATATCTCGACCCAATGATTGACTGTGCGCTTTTGGTAATAGACGACCTCGGAACCGAAAGCATACTTAAAAACGTAACAATCGAATATCTGTATCAGGTAATTAACGAGCGAAACACCATCGGCAAACTTACCCTTATAACAACCAACTTAGGACACAACGATATTTTAACCCGTTACGGCGAACGCATTTACAGCCGACTGTTCGACAAGTCGCTTTCGTATGCGGTGGCAATAAAGGGCAAAGATATCCGCTCGGCATTATAAAAAACAAAGGTACTCCGAAAAGCGCACTTCCCATAGGGAATTAAAAAACTAAATTATTAAGAGTTATACTTT